>QNAF01000104.1 GCA_003641405.1 Candidatus Zixiibacteriota bacterium
GCCTATAGTATGCTCATTGTAGTAATAGTGGCTGTGACGATGGGGGAGATGTTCATGTCACCACCATCGCTTACGCTGACATCACAGCTTGCTCCCGAAGGCCGGATGGGGCGTTACATGGGAGTGTACGGATTTTTTGTAACCCTGGGGTGGTCATTCGGGCCACTCTACGGTGGCTTGCTTCTGGATGCCTATGGCGAATCACCGGAGTTGGCATGGCTACTCATCGCCTCGTTGGCGTTGTTATCAGCAGGGGGTTACTGGTTATTCGGTAAGGTGCTACCAGATTCCGTCAACAGGAAAAGTTGACTACTTGATTATCACCAGCTTGCCGATCTGAGTGCGACTGTCTGATTCCACAACCCAATAGTACAGTCCGGAGACAGCCGCCTGAGCGTTACGAGTAATGAGATCCCAGGTAGCATGCATGGAGCCGGGGTCAGTGTTGACGTGGTGATGTTCCAGTTCCCGGATGAGATCGCCATCGAGCGAGTAAATGGATATCCTGCAGTTGCGCGGCAGGTTGGAGAAGTGAATCAACCGCGCTCTCTCTGGCGCCATGGACTGATCGCGGTTCTCGAAACCCCGCTCGGCATAGTTGGCGTCAAGGCGGTATGGGTTGGGGTAGACATAGACGTCCAGCCCTTTCTTTTCTACCACATCAGTGGGTGTTTGCGGATACTCCAGCACGTTGCTGTTCAGGGGATTTGTCTCTAATGATGACAGCCCGGAGTTCGGCGAGCCAAAATCGAAGACTGTAACCGCTACGTAATACGGTATGGCCGGCAGGAGGTTATCGAAAACGTACTCATACTCGTAGTACTTCGGTAACCGTCGCCCGTGTTCATAATAAACATCGTCTTCAGTCCACAGGGTACTGTCGGTGCCGGGATTGGGGACGTCGAAAACTTTATGGATGAGAACCGGGTTCTCTAAGTCGGATTGGTTGAAGTCCTGCTTTTCAAAGTAATGGAGTTCAGTTCCTGATTCGGATTCGTACCGGTAGGGGCTGATTCGAGTATATTGGAGTGGTCTGAACTCGGGATCATCGTAGAGTTCTCTCAATTTTTCCAGAGAGTAGGGAACTTCGTCACGCTTCCACTTGCCGCCACTACCTCCCTCAGCAGTCTGCCATGCCAGGCGGCTATAGTTCGGCAGATCATACGAAGTCAATAGCATAAAACTGGAAGGCCGGTCATCGAGTGCCGCGTAGACGCGGTATCCTTCGAAATCGACAATCTGGGTGAAGATATCAGGAGTGGTCTCTGAGAAGAATCCATTGAACCTGACGGTAAGTTTACCGATTGATGGAATCACGCGTATGAATGGAGCCGGGGGAGGTCCTGCTCCCCGAAAATCAGGAACACCGTCACCCTTATACCAGGTGGAGTCATCTTCAGCAGAACTACCCTTCGTCGCCTGCGAGGCGGGTCCACAATATCTCTTCTCACCACGGTAGCCGTCGCCATCGGTGTCAACGCCAGGGTTGTCGTAGATCCAGGATGCCCAGCGGGCGTTGAGGGCAAAATTGGAGAAATCAAGACTCTGGTAGTAATACTCTGGGTGGTAAGGGTTGAAGAGGTCTGCGAAATCAGTGGGGTTCTGGTGGAAATTTTCACCACCGAGCCACGCAAGCGTGATTGGCAGTGATTGGCCGGGGTCAATATCGAACGGACCACATGACAGCAGGTATCGGCAGTCCCAGCCACTGGCGTATTCTGCGGCGTTGACAGGCGGGGGCATCCAACCGTCAGCCGTCTGATCGACTGCGGTCCACATCAGGTTGTAATCGAATTCTCTGTGACTCATGACATAGTACTTGTTAGCGTCGCCCTCAGGGGTGCCCATTCTCGATCCAAAATACCTGTACGGATCCTCAGGGGTAGATTGGCGTCGAGGGCCGAAGTCTCTCGATGGGTAATTGTAATCCGTTATCCACCAGTTGTATGAATAAGCAAGCGAATCAGCAGGTGTGCGGACAACTCGCGCTCCCAAGACACTAGGTGTTGACATGAAGTCCCATTTGGTGGCATCATCCTCGGAAGGGTCGCCGTCATTGTCGCCATGGTAGGCAATCATCACGGTATCGACGCAGTCATAACCTTCCGGCGCCGGGTGTGTCCATAGGAAACCTGACATATCATCCGTCCACCACTGCGGGTCTTTGCGTGTCATGTGAAAGGCATCACCATCCACCCAGATACCGATGTAGACCTTGCGGAGACGCTCTTGACCAATGTTCTGTATGGCGTAGTCAAACATGATGAAATCATCTGCGTAATCATAGCTCCAGGCCATTGAACGCTGATTGATCTTTAGCCCGAGAGGCCTGTGGCCGCGGTTGTCGGTTGCATCGCGTCCCACCAGACCGGGGTCTGTTAGGGTATCGTAGTATTCACAGATGATATCTTCTTCGGAGTTTGCTTTGATGTTCGGATTGTAGAACAAGCTGGAATAGTCTATGGAACCATACTTGAAACCACCTCCCAGTTCCGGTACTTCGGGCCAGAACTCCTGGGTTTCATACATGTCCTCAGCACCGCAGGACACGAGAGTGTCACGATTAACAATCGCTCCAATCCAGAAGGCACCCACCCACAGGTAGGTGATATCGCTGTTACGTGGATATTCACAGGACGGGATCTCTTCCCCTGTGAATGGATCTACAAAAGTTTCCCCGTGGGTACCGAACGTGCCGTTATTGGCGATTGCGAGTTGAATGTTTCCGCGACCATGAGCGGTATTCATCACTACCGGATCAGCAGCAGCCTGAATACTGCGAAGACGCTCTGATGCCTGCAGCTTATAGAGCAAGTTGTATTCTCGACCCTGCACTGTACTGCACGTGGCAAATACAGCCAGAACCGACAGGGCAAGGACGCCGGTAAAGTCCTTGAGGACTCGGGACGGTATCATGTTCTATTCGGGACCATCGTTCCTACATGATTATCGCCATCTTGCCGATCTGGACATTTCCCTCCAGATCTTCGACCGTCCAGTAGTACAATCCAGAGGCCACGAGTTGTGCGTTCCTGGTGATCAGATTCCAACACTCATGACTGGTTGTCACTGCGCATGCAGACGTGCTCGCAGTAGAAGGATGGTTGATTTCTTGAATCATATCGCCATCGAGCGAGTATATGGTGATCGTGCAGCGCTCGGGAAGATTTGCGAAATGTATTAAACGAGCGCGATCCGCAGCCCGGTCGCGGAGACGGTTCTCATATCCGCCATCAGCGTAGTCACCATCAAGACGGTAAGGGTTCGGGTATACGAAAACTTCCAAGCCTTTAGCCGCCACGTCATCAGCCAATTCCAGAGGGTAAGAGATCTTTGGCTGGATCGTCGGGTTCGATTCAAGTGGTGGAAGTCCGGTTGTTGGCGAACCGAAGTCGAACGCCGTTACGTTCACCCAGTATGGGACCGTAGGCAGCAGGTCTTCAATAGTATACTCGTAGTCATAGTATTTCCAGTAGCCGTCTTCGTCCAGGTAAGCTGTATCAAGCCCCTGTTGCCATATCGAATCCGGTAGAGTAAGTGTGTCGATGAGCCAGTCATCGGGTGGTTTGGGGGCATCAGGCCAGACCTTCATGATCGGTGAGTTCCAGGAAATCGTGTCATTAAGCTTGCTTCGAAGCACAGAGCGGTTGAAGTCCTGGGGCTCAAAATAGAAAATGGAGTCAGGGTACTCACCCCAAATAAACGGACTGTTTATTGATGAGTATGATTCCGGGTTCCAATCGGGATTACCTCCGGAATATAGTTCCTTAAGTCTCTCCAGCGTGAAGGGGAAGTCAAGCAGTAGGAAGTCACTGGTTTCGAGAGCTTCATCGTACGTAAATGTGTACTTATTGTAGTTTTCAACGTCATAGGACGCAAAGATCGAATAACTGGAGCGGCGCTCGTCACGACCACAGTAAATTCTGTAACCTTCAAAGTCTATCGTGTCACTGAAGTTATCCGGTGTATTTTCGGATCGTGAACCGTTGAAGAGCACCCCGATTGAGCCAACAGTCGGTACAATCCGCACAAAAGGTGCAGGTGGCGGGCCGGCTCCTTTCCAGTCAGGAACACCGTCGCCCTTGTATGCCTTTCGTTTCAGAGTATCTCCATTTGAATCGATAGCAAAGTGATATTCACCATAGTACCCGTCGCCGTCGGTGTCTACACCGGGGTTGTCATAGAGCCAGTCGGCCCAAGTGGCGTTTGCAGCCAGATCACTAAAATCCACACCTTCGTAATAGGCTCGCCAATCGTTAGCAAGGTTGTCGGCGTTGCTTGGGTCGGTATGGAAATCTTCGCCAGCAACGTAGGCCAGGGAGATGGGCAGGGTCTGTCCTTCCTCGATAGAGAATGGACCGAAGGATAGCAGATATCGCGTATCCAGGCCATTTGACCAGTCATCGACGAAATCCTGTGGAGGTGTTTCCCACATCGGATCGTTGAATTGGATATCGTAGGTCATAACTTGGTCAAAATCAAATTCACCGTTTCTTAGGAAATGGTACTTGTTTCGATCACCCTCCGGTGTTCCCTTCCCCCCGGTCTCAAGTTCGCGGGCCGACTCGTGAGCTTGCGGACCATAGTCCAGCGCGGAAGCCACATTGCTAATCCACCAGTTGAATGAGACATCAAGTTCTTCGTTAGGTGTTCGGACGATTCTCGTGGCAGTAATGTGGTTGACAGAGATATTCCCGTCGTCATTATTAGGAAGGGGATCTCCGCCAGGACCTAGACCAGATCTGCCGTCATCTGCCGTCCAGGCGATGTTGACAGTATCATACACCACGCCATAGATCGGCTCCAGGTACTGCGCCACGAAGGTTTCTCGGAAACCACAGATGTCATCCTGAGCACCGTCCCCTTCGATACCGGCCTGGTGGATGTCGGCATCAACATAGATGCCCATGTATACTTCCTTGAGTCTCTCGTGTCCCATGTTTCTTATGCCGAAGTCAAAGAGGACGAAGTCTTCGGCGTATTCATACGACCACGCAAAGGAGCGTTGCGTAACCTCAATGTTCAGTGGACGGTGTCCACGGCCATCCAGGTAGTCGATTTCCCAGGGGCAACTATTTTCACGACATGTGTCGTAGTAGACTGCGGTATAGTCTTGTTCAGAGATGGCCCCAGCGAATTCAGGCTTGGCCGGGTCAATTGTCGATCGAAATATCATATTGCCGAGCGGAGGATGGTCTGGATTGAACTCTCCGGCGCTGGACCAACCATCAGCCCCAACCGACACCAGGGTGTCCCGGTTAACAATAGCGCCAATCCAGAAGGCACCGGCGAACAAATACTTGCTGCCGGATCCCTTGGGGTACTCACAGCAGGGTATTGCCTCATACGTGAAGTAATCGATGCAGTCATCCTGATTGCATGTGGGAGAGAATCCATCGCCGAAAGTCCCGTTGTTGCATACAGACAAGGCCAGCTTGCCAATGGTGTGGGCAGCTATAGCATAGGATGGTGACGCTGCTTCACCTGATACTGGTTTTGGTGTGTCGTACAGGCTGGTCCTGGAGAATGATGATGTTGGCAGTAGCATACTTGCCAAAAGGAACAGGATGCCGACGGTTCTGAGTACTGTCACTGTATCGTCCTCACATTTGTGCATGTTTTTCTATTCACACTGTCAATTTCTTGACGATTCTCGAACCCTATTTGTACGAAATTATTTTCAAAAACGCAAATGCGAGTTTTTTAGAATGTCACGTTTTTTATAGTTGTATGGCTGGCTCAGATCTCGCGGCACATAATCAGTGACACATAAGTCGCGCTGTGAAGGTAATGGAGTGTCACGTAACAACTTACATGCCACCGCCAGCCATTGTCGCTCTATACGGTTATGCTATGCGATCCGATGAGGGCACTTGGACAAGATGATGCAAAACCGGCCAATTATTCCGAACTACAGAATTATTGCCAGTTTTCCTATCTGTGTTCTGCCGTTTTCGTCTTCGACCGTCCAGTAATATAGTCCCGATACCACCAACTGCGCGTTGCGAGTTATCAGGTCCCAGGTCTCATGGCTGGCTTGTGAGCCATATGAGTCCGCGCCGGAGAAGTGTTCCATTTCTCGAATCATGTCGCCGTCAAGTGAGTAGATTCGTATTGTACATCTTGTCGGCAGATTAGCGAAATGCAAGAGTCTTGTCCTGTCAGTCGGCCTGTCTTCCCCTCGACCCTCAAAGCCGTTCTCTCTGTAGTTGGCATCCAGCAGGTAAGGGTTCGGGTATACAAACACTTTCAGATCATGAGCTGCAACTTCGGCGGCAGATTCGAGCGGATATGACACACGCGGTTCGACTGTGGGATTCGTTTCGAGAGAGGGGAGGCCGGATTGAGGTGAACCGAAATCGAACGCAGTTACGTTCACCCAATAGGACACGGTTGGCAGCAAGTTCTCGATAGCATATTCGTATTCGTAGTATTTCCAGTAGCCGTCCGCAGTCAAGTAAGCAGTGTCAAGCCCCTGGTCAGTAATTGAATCAGGAAGAACAAGCGTTTGTCGGTCGTTAAACCACCATTCATTGGGAGGCTTGGGGGCGTCCTTGTAAATTTTGCGGATTGGTGAACTCCAGAACAGTGAATCATCAGTTTGGAGAACATGACGGTTGAAATCGTGGGGTTCAAAATAGAAAATGGAATCCGGAAATTCATCCATGACAAGAGGGTAATTCCTTGCATAGTTATCCGGGCTCCAGTCTGGATCTCCTTCCGAGTAAAGTTCTCTTAGTCTTTCGATAGTGAAAGGGAAGTCGAGAAGTCGGAAGTAGCTTGTGTCGCGAAGAGTATCCTGGTACCAAACGTGCTTATCATAGTCTTCAATGTCGTACGATGCCAGCAGCGAATAACTGGAAAGGCGCTCATCACGACTGCAGTAGATGCGATACCCCTCGAAATCCACGGTGTCTGAGAAAACGTCAAGTGAATTTTCGGACCGATATCCGTTGAAGAGAATTCGGATTAGACCTACAGAAGGTTCTATGCGCACTTCCGGGGCAGGGGGCGGTCCGGCACCCTTCCAATCAGGGACACCATCCCCACGGTAGGCTCGGGAATCGACTGTGTCTCCGGTCTCGGGGGAGATGGCGTAATGATACTCTCCGTCGTAGCCGTCGCCGTCAGTGTCAACGCCAGGATTGTCATAGATCCAGTCAGCCCACGTTGCATTAAGCGCCAGATCGTCGAAACTGACACCTGCGTAGTAGGCCTGCCAATTATCGGGAAGATTGTTGAAGTTGTCTGCCGATTGATGGAAGTCCTCGCCGGCAACATAGGCGAGGGATATCGGCAGCATCTGGCCGGGGTCTACGGAGAATGGCCCGAATGACAGGAGATAGCGTGTGTCCAGACCTGTTGACCAGAGACGTACCTGGTCGATTGGCGGGGGTATCCAAACTGTATCATCGAAAGGAATGCTGGCCGTCATTACCTGGTCGAAATCAAACTCGCCGTTGCTCAGAAAATGGTACTTGTTTCGATCTCCTTCAGGTGTGCCGGATCCTCCGGTGGCAAGTTCCCGGTAAGTTGCCCTGGCCTGGGGACCATAGTCTCGGGCAGCAGCCCCATTACTGATCCACCAGTTAAAAGAGACTTGCAGGTCTTCCGCCGGTGCCCGTACGATCCTCGTGGCTGTTACATGTGGCACCGGAACTGTCGCTTCTCCCTCTCCGCCTGTTCCGAAATCGCCGTCATTGTCTACTGTCCATGCCACGTTTACCGTATCGACAATCTCGCCGAAGTGTGGGGCAAGGTACTGGGCGGGAAAGGTGCGACGGAAGCCGCAAAGGTCATCCTGAGCACCTCCCGGCGTCGCAGCTTGATGGATGTCAGCATCGACATAAATGCCCATATAGACATCCCTGAGTCGTTGCTGACCGATGTTCTCGATGGCGAAATCAAAGAGTACGAAATCCTCCGCGTATTCGTATGACCAGGAAAATGAACGCTGTACAACCTTTAGTCCGATTGGTCGGTGTCCTCTGCCATCAAGATAGTCTGTTCCGCTCATGCAGCCCAGGCAGGTATCGTAGTATACAGCGATATAATCCTGCTCAGAAACAGCACCTTCGAAATCCGGTGATGACGGGTCGCTGATAGAGCGGAACTGCATCCTGCCAAGGGGGTCTACGTCAGGGGTGAATTCAGCATCACTGGACCAACCATCAGCACCCGCAGAGACGAGCGTGTCCCTTCCCACAACAGCGCCAATCCAAACTGCTCCCGCAAATAGATATCTCGAATTGGATCCCTTGGGATACTCACAGGAGGGAATTTCACCGTCCGTGAAAATATCCGTCCCCCCGGTCGCGAAACCGTCTCCGAACGTACCATTGTTGCACACGGTCAGGGCAATCTTGCCGATATCATGTACGGCCACACCGTAAGCAGGAGTGCCAGCCTGACTTGAAGTCTGTCTTGGCTCTGGGTCAAAGTTGCCCCGTGCCAGGACCCGGCATGGGGTGAGTAGGCTGGAGAGACAAAGGCTAATGATTATTGTTCTGAGAATGTACATATCTGGTCCTGCTGCACGTTTGTCGGACTACCAGGTCAATTCCACACAATTACTACTATACTAACGCAGGAGAATCTGTAGATGTCAATGAATACTTGCAGGGGGCAGATAACGCAGTCTTGTAGGGCAGGATCCCATAGGCGCTAACTTTAGGTTGGGTGTGGTCTCAGATTAGGACAGTATGCGCGCTTGCGTTTTCTTGGTGTATCGCACAAGTGTCGTCCGAGACTCGCCACCCCAGC
>QNAF01000105.1 GCA_003641405.1 Candidatus Zixiibacteriota bacterium
AGTTGGATCTGATCGGCTTGTTCGCCGCTCCTGTAACCGAGATTGTCTGACCGAATCCTTTGACTTTGATGATAGTCATGCTGAAAATCACGGTGCATAGCATCAAAGCCAGGCCAATAACCACGCCGGCTGCCACTGATCGATACTGCTGCTTGTTAAATGCCTCCATTGCTCACCTTCCTTGAGTTAAGTTGACTACCTTCACTGAGTTATACTGACGTTCACCGGATGAGATCAAATGAGACCGTCGAATCTGAATTCCATTCCCAGTATGGACAATCTTGCCTGATGAATAACATGCCCTGACACTCGTCTGTTCATCTTCTATTCATTGCCCTATTAACGAACAGAGCAACTACCCATCACTTCAACTAATACCTTACATGATACCCGCTAACTACTGAAGTGTCAACTTCTTAGCGATACCATTCGCGCTTGGCCTGCATTTTGTAAATAGAACTGAGCTAACTTGAAACAAGCTGAAACACTAAAGGCTTTAGATAGGGAAACAGAATGAAGATTGCAATTTCTGAGAGATTAGTAAAAGTAGCTTTCCTGCTTGCGCTCAACATGCTTTTGTTCACCATCAGCGCTGGCGCCGCGCTAAGAGCCCCTGCGGCAACACCTAATTCCGTAACCCTTGCCTGGACAGCTCCGGGTGACGATGGCGACGTGGGTACCGCCGGTCAGTACGACATCCGGTACTCCACAAGCAACATAACCGTAAGCAACTGGGCTTCGGCAACCCAGGTCACCGGAGAGCCATCACCACAGATAGCCGGAAGCGCCGAGGAACTCGATATAACCGGGTTAACACCTTCCACTATCTACTACTTTGCAATCATGACAGCCGACGAAGTCCCCAACTGGTCGGGGCTGTCAAACATAGTAAGCAAGAGTACATCTGCCGAAGAGACCCCTCCGGGTGCTGTCGCTGACCTGAGCACTGGCAGCGCCACTGCCAATTCTCTGACGTTATCCTGGACAGCCCCGGGCGATGACAGTACGAGCGGCATGGCATCTCAGTACGATATTCGCTATTCAACTTCGCTGATCACATCCGCGAACTGGAACGGAGCCACCCAAGTTTCCGGCGAGACGGCACCTCAGACCGCCGGGGCTTCGGAGTCCTTCGTTGTGAGCGGATTGGCACCAAATACAATATACTACTTCGCAATCATGACAGCCGATGAGGTTCCCAACTGGTCGAGCCTGTCCAACGTGCCAAATGGAGCAACCTCAACTGAAACAACACCACCAGCCGTTATCGCCAACCTTGGCGTCTCAAGCACAACTGAACATACCGCTACGCTCTCCTGGACTGCCCCTGGTGATGACGGTAACACCGGTACTGCAACCCAGTATGATATACGTTTCCATACAGTCGCTATCAACGCCGGCAACTGGGATGCAGCTCCTCAGGCAACTGGCGAACCATCCCCGCAGCTTGGCGGTTCCCTTGAAAGCTTCACCGTGTCCGGACTGAATTCAACGACAACTTATTACTTTGCTATAAGGACTGCCGATGAAATCCCCAACTGGTCGGGAGTATCAAACTCACCAGAAGGCACGACTTCCGCTGATGCCACCTCTCCGCTTGTAGTCGCAAACTTGAATGTCGGAATGCCAACCCCCACGTCTCTTATGATTGTCTGGACTGCCCCGGGAGACGATGGATCAGACGGCACTGCTGCACAGTACGACATCCGGTATGCTCTTTCATCAATCACCGAAGCAAACTGGAGTGCCGCCACCCAAATCAGCGGCGAACCGTCACCACATATCGCCGGAACGCCAGAATCACTGACCGTTACCGGATTGGTTGAAGGGCAGATGTATTATTTCGCTCTTAAGACAGCAGACGAAGCTCCCAATTGGTCCGGCCTGTCCAACGTTGCCGGCGGTTCCACCGAAACCGACACAACTCCCCCTTCGACGATCAACGACCTGTCGGCCTCAGCCGGACAGAACGACGGCGATCTGGAACTTACTTGGACGTCTCCCGGAGACGATGGCAGTGTGGGTACAGCCTGGGTCTATTTCATCAGATACTCCCCTGAGCCTATTGACGAAGCAAACTGGGAATCGGCAGCAGTGCTGATCTCTCCGCCGTCGCCGCTTCCTGCAGGAACTTCACAGGAAGCGACTATCTCGTCACTTGTACCGGGAGCGACATACTACGTAGCCGCCAGAGCATACGATGATGCTTCCAATGAATCCGAACTCTCGAATGTTGCCACGGGCGAAGCCAAGTGGAGTTTTCCTTTGGCAAACGAAGATATAGCTCAACCATGTTCACCTGCCTGCAACGCAGTAGTACCGACAACACAGCCGTTACTAACGGTCGAGAATGCTAACTCTGCCACCGACAACATGTATTGTTTCGAAGTTGCAACCGACTCGAATTTCTTCGGTCTGGTAGCCAGCGAAGTGGTCTCTCAGGAAATGGGCGGGACTACTTCGTGGAAGATTTCTGCAAGACTCCAATCCAATCAGGAGTATTTCTGGAGAGTAGGAACAAACCTTGACGGCTACAGTCAAACATCCAATTTTAGAGTTGAATCATTCACTCATGCCTACCCGAATCCCGTGAGACCGTCCCTCGGCCAACAAGCCACCTTCACGGATCTCCCTGAAGGTGGTGATCTTGTTGTTATGAGTCTCTCCGGTAATGTCATCAGAAGCTGGGACAATCTCAGCGGCAATGATATCGTTTGGAACATCACCAACGAGACCGGAAGCCAGGTAGCCACCGGTACCTACCTTTGGTACGTGCCCGACACCGCAACCAAAGGCAAACTTGTAGTTGTCCGGTAAGTACCACTCCCCGTAGGACGAGCAATAAGCCCGTCTCCCCCCCGCCAGCATACATCTCTCCTTGCTCGCCGCATATGCCCTCGGCGGGCAATTGTCTGTGCATCCGATTTCGCAGTCTTGCAGTTGACTGTGCATGGGGCTCACCAGAATCCAAGCGAGCCAAACGTCTAACTTCTTATCAACTCACCAGTTCCCGATTCATACAAACCATCGACGGGCTCGGCATGATATCTGCAGTTACAGCCTGCGGAGATAATATCATGGAACAAACCGCTGCCCAGATTTTTGCTTATAGTTCGCTACTCCAATCATCCGGTCTGATTGGCATCGCTATACTTTTCCTCATAATGGGGATTAGAGACATCCGTGAAGAACGCTTCGAGGGCTACTTTTCCCTGATTCTGTCCGTGTTCTTTGCCATCGCACATGTTTTTCATCTATCCAATCTCCCCACCAAGGGCATTCTCAGCAGCCCCATTGGGCAGATCAATGGTTGGATCTGGTTCTCAGTGCTTCTTGCGCCAGCCCTTATTGCCCTGTTCGTCCTTAGAGGGATAGTGAACTTCATGACTTCCAATTCGCGTCTTGGTCTGGTGAAGTTGTTCTTTGGCTTGACGCTCCTATGCTATCTCTTCATGCTCGGCAATGGTTGGGCTGTGGACATCAAAGCCATCATCACTGTTATCTGGCTCCTGCTGCTCTTCAAGATCGAACTGGGTGTACTAACCGACTAGTTCGCTTTTTCTTGGACCAAGTCAGTTCCATCTTCATCGCAGCAATTGCGCCCCGATCGGTCCGCAACTATGCCGCTCTCATAAGCTAAAACCTGTCATCTCAATATCATCCTTCAGATATTCATAATGCCTAACGACGCCTCTTATCGTGCGTAAGCAAGCTGCAATATGCCTTGACGATATGAGGAAACCCGCTATATTTGGTTTTGAAGGCGACTATTCAGGGGATTCGCGACAGCTTGATTGCCGTTGCTTTGCCACGTCGACCTCATTTCCAGTTTCAGTACCGACAAGCCTGCATCTGCTTAATGGGAGGCGGGACTGACAGACTGTCGGTGAACTCTTCAATGGACTAACGAAGCCAAGTGTGTTGAAAATCGCCAATCGTCAGTATTTTCGAGCAAATCTGCTGTATGCGCTGTTAATCAATAAGGACACCGTTGCCTTACAAAATGTACTTGTCATACGGTCATCCCTATGGCACAATCCTGCGTGTCAGCGAAAGAATGTAACATCTGGAGAATTGCGATGAGCAAAAACAGCAGCGGAAACACAGCGAAAGAACTCATATACGAAACAACTAGGTTTGTGCTGCTGGCACTTGTGCTCTTGCTTTCGATGTCCGCGACGACCATCGCGGCTCAGGCTGACGAAGGCTACTCGGGAGTGAACCTTGAACGCGCAGTGAAAGCAAGTAATGCGCTTAGCGAGCTGAAATCTTCGTATCCGGGTGTACGCGAGTATAGCAACGGACCACTTGTAACACGGCTATATGGCACAGCGTTTGGTCATGGATATTCACCCCGGGCTGTTGCTGAACAATTCAGGACGCAGTGGGCTGAAGCATTTGGCGTGTCCCCACAAGACCTGGTACCGGGGAACCTTACACAGAATCGAATAGTATCGCAGCCTGTCATGTACAACCCGATTACGGACTCTTACAAGTTCACCATGCTGTACTACTCTCAGTATCATGACGGAGTACCAGTTTACGGATCGGAACTGCGTCTGCTTGTACGTAATGAACCGGAGTTCCCGCTGGTTTTGGCTATATCAACGCTACGTGATCTTGGAGATTTCGCTTTCGGTGTTCGCAGCACAGATGCACATTCATTCACCGCGGAACAGGCCGCAAGAACTGATGAGCCGGAACTTACAGCGTTTTCAAAACAGGAAACCGTGATCTGGGCCGGCAGTGAGAATGAACTGACCAAACCACTAATCGCTGTGACTTTTATCGGCCAATCAGATTTCCCCGAGAAATTCCGCTATGTCGTTGATCCCAGCACCGGCGACATCCTCCACAAAAAGGATTTGATCATATTTGAAGACGTTGTTGGCAATGTCAGCGGCTGGGGAACTCCCGGCCCCAAGGAAATGAACTGCACGCCTTCAGCGTTGACACCTCTCCCCTACGCTCTCGTTAGCATCGATGGTGGCAACTCAGCCTACGCCGATGAGAATGGTGACTTCACCATAGCCAATGATGGCACATCCCCTGTGTCGCTGTTGTCTCCTGTCGCCGGTATGTATTTCGAAGTCCATAACTACTTCGGTTCCGATGACGTAGACACACTGTTGGTGACACCACCCGGCCCGGCCGATTTCGTTCACACTGACGACGACGAATGGACACGGGCACAATTCAATGGCTATCTGAACGCCAACGAGGTCCGCGACTTCGCTCTTAAGTACAACCCGGTGTATCCCACAGTTCATAATCAGACAGGGTTTGATGTCAATGTGAATCGTTCTGGTGGATACTGCCCCGGCAATGCCTGGTACGATGGGAGTTCCCTTAATTTCTGCTCCTCGTCTCTGAGCTACGGAAACACAAGTTTTGCCAGCGTGGCACAGCACGAGTACGGCCATCACCTGATTGCGATGGGCGGAAGTGGACAAGGTCAATACGGCGAGGGCATGGCGGACTGTGTTGCTATGTTGATCGCGGATGATGCGGGCCTCGGGTATGGCTTTTACAAGAACCAGTGCTCAACACCTCTCCGGAACGCAGACAATGACATGCAATACCCCTGCGAAGGTGAGATTCACTATTGCGGCCAGCTTCTCTCCGGATGTGTCTGGGACACACGCAATGAGCTGGTAATCACGGAACCGGGGCGTTACATTGATACGCTGGCAAATCTCACTATCAACAGTATTTTGCTGCATACCGGCACATCGATTACTCCTCAGATCACCATTGACTTCCTGACACTGGATGACGACGATGCCAGCATATCAAATGGCACACCACATACAGAAGAAATCTGTACTGGTTTTGGCGCTCATGGCATGAGTTGCCCGGAATTTGCACCAATATCTTTTACTTTCCCGGACGGCCGTCCCGAGACGTTGCTGCCTGATGTTGCAACCAACGTAAGAGTAGTCATGGTTGCTATTACCGCCGAGCCTGTTGCCGGTTCCGCTGAGTTATACTACTCCGTCAATGGCGCTCCATTCCTAAGTGGGGTGATGACCGAAGTACGTCCTAACGACTATCTTGCTACCTTACCCGGCGTCGGTTGCGACAGTAATATAGAGTGGTACATCACGGCTGAAGCCGTAGATATGGGCCAGTACATCAGCCCACCCACGGCTCCTTCCGTGGCATACTACACAATAGTGGCTACTTTATTTGCGCCAATCTTCACAGATAATTTCGAGACAAGTATGGGCTGGACTGTTTCCGGAGACGCCACTGGTGGCCTCTGGGAGCGTGGCGTTCCGGCGGGTAACGGAGGTCGCGGCGATCCGCCAACTGACGCTGACGGGTCGGGACAATGCTACCTTACTGAGAACAGATACAATTGCTGTGATGTCGATTTCGGCACCATGAGTCTGACATCACCTACCATCGATCTATCGGAAGGCGATGCACGGATCTCCTACTACCGCTGGTATTCCAACGACATGGGGAATGATCCGAATAATGACATTTTCGAAGTCTATATATCCAACGATGACGGCGGGTCCTGGGTCCTAGTGGAACAACTTGGACCCATCGACCAGGCATCCGGAGGATGGCACTACCATCATTTCTCCGTCAGTGACTTTGTGACTCCGACAGCACTGATAAAAGTGCGATTTGATCCCTCTGATCTGAATGAACCCTCTATTGTCGAAGCCGGCATCGACGCCTTCAAGATTGTCACCTACGAATGTGACCCGTTCGCTGACTCCGATGAGGATGGCGTTCTCAATACTATCGATAACTGTCCGTACGACGCCAATGCTGACCAACTTGATACGGACGATGATGGATACGGCGATGTCTGTGACAACTGTCAGTACGACACCGACAATGATGCGGACCTCGATGGCCATTGTGGCGATGTTGATAACTGCCCGGCTATTACCAATCCGCATCAATTCGATGATGACAGTGACACCCTCGGCGATGAGTGCGACAACTGTCCATATGTTGCCAACATCGACCAGGCCGATTACGATGAAGATGGCATCGGTGACGTGTGCGACTACTCCTGCTGCAAGGGCGGAACAACCGGCAATATCGACTGCGATCCCCTCGAAAGCGTTGATGGTGCTGATCTCAGCGTTATGATCGACCGCCTGTTTATCACACCATCTGCTGAGTTCTGTTGTCCCGGCGAGGCCAACCTGGATTATACATCCGGCGTGGACGGCGGTGATCTCTCAGTCCTGATCAATCATCTCTTTATCAACCTAGATGATCTTCGCTCCTGCCACTGAAATGACAACAGACCAGTAACTGACTGCACACTGGAAAGGTCGATATTCCTCACTGAGGAGTCTCGGCCTTTGCTTTTGGACTTGTTGGAGAAAACATAGATATCAGATTGCTTACAACCCACCCCACAGGAACTGCCTGACCGTTCATACGCAATATCTGTCACCCTGAGATTGTCGAAAGATGAGCAGGTATGACTGGTGCAGACGTGGACACCTTCCGCCCACGGTCAGAAGTACTGGCCGGTTCCCACGATGATCTCCCAGTCACCGGCTGCCGTATGGGCAAAGTCAAAGCGAGTCAACTGCCCCCGAAACAGCTTCTCAAAAGAGAGCCTGAGACCTGCTCCCAAACTGAGGTCGTAGTCTTGAAAGACGACCGGTTCATCGGCTTGCCAGGTACGCCCAATGTCGGCAAACGCAGCAGCGCCGACTCCTACGGACAGCACCTCAATCCCAGGAAAGAACCTTGCCTCGATATTCGTCACATGGTATCGGTCGCCTGAGAAAGCCTCCTCTGGGTATCCCCTCAGACCATTGTTGCCGCCGAGTTCCAAAAGCGAAAGCCCCGCTGTCTTGTCAGCAACATAAAGACTCCTCGCCGCCACTGTCATGAAGGGGAGATGATTGTTGTAGATTGAGACTTGGAATCTTGACCATCGCCGGATGTCATCTGATCCCTTAAACCAGAATGATCGAAAATAGGCCGAGCTGAAGAAAAACGATCCCAGCCTCTTAGAAACTGAGACGTCAGCGTTGATATTGTCGTGGTAGTAGCTACCGGAACGGACATTCAGTGCACGACCGAATGATATCAGGAATGTCCAGCCAAGCGTAAAATCCTCATCGTACTCAAAACCGTTTATCCTCTGCAATACTGTAAAATCCTGAATCGCATACGTGGCGCGAACCAGTGGGCGATGATAGACGGAGTCAGCCGGAAATATGATTGTGCCTAGCGAATTATCCCCATTGATAGTAGTGTCGGTTGTCCGCTGGCATACATACCTGTAACTCCCGGTAAGAGACAGTTTACGATGGCGCGGCCCCCAGCGATGGGTCATGGAGATACCGATAAGATCCCTGTCAGTGTTCCATCGAGCCGACCACACTCCGTCAGAGAACAATTCTTTGCGACCACCACCATCGGCTACCACAAACTCGAACGAGACACGTTGTGACAGGTTGTAGTACGGTCGACCGATAGCCAAGCCTTTGAGCCTTCCTTCGGGGTTTCCAGAATAAAGCAGTTCCAGACTGAGCGGTCGCCCCCGGACACGTGACTCATAGAAGCGCGAAGTAGCGTAGTTCTCTTTATTATCCCGGACATAGTAGTCAAACGAAATGAACTGCGCCCTGCCGAGGAAGTTTCGCTCTTCAAAGCCTACCTGGTAGTTAGCTTCATCACCATTCACGTCGATAGACCGCAGGCTACCAATGAGACTCCACTGGTCAACTGTTACTACTCGCACCGTGACAGAGTCCTCGTGCGC
>QNAF01000106.1 GCA_003641405.1 Candidatus Zixiibacteriota bacterium
CGTTCTGCACGACTGCGCGTGGGGGAGAAACTGTAATGAGAGCCAGGACACTTCGGAAGTTCAAGGAAACCGTTGAGATTCGGTCTCTCCTGCAAAAACGGATACAATCTCACAAGTACTTCCCGGCCATAATGATCTTCGTTGTTATCCTGCTCACAGCGTGCATTCACGTCTGGCAGCGGGTTGTTGTAATTGGACTGGTTAAAGATGTGTCGGCGCTACAGAAAGAGAGCCATCGGTATGTGGACGAAGTGCACAAGGTGCATTCAGAGATTGCATCTCTTTCTATGGCTGCCAGGATTGAGAGTTATGCTGCCGACAGTCTCGGTTTGCAACGGGCAACGCCGGATAGGATTTACACACTTGTTCCGAAGGTGTCGGATGGTGCGACCGCAGACCAGTTTGCGACCATGTTGTCATCAATCAGGCGAGTGGCGGATTACCTGCCGGTGCTCAACCAGGCCCAGGCCGAAACACAGGAACTTCAGCCGATCAAGTTTGAATCGAGCTCCTGTGCGGAGGAAGAGCAGTGAATCGCACGCGGCAGGAGAAAGTGCGCCTGGCATTCATGACAATCGCCATTGTCGGTTTCTTTGTGATCGCTGTAGTGCGACTCGGTCAGTTTCAGATTGTTGAAGCCGCTACTTACTCCGGGATCGTTGAGCGTCAGTCCAGTGGCAAGATTGCCATACCCGGCGAGCGAGGGATGATTTTTGATCGACATGGTCGACTGGTTGCCAAGAATGTGTGTCGATCGTCTCTCTATGCTCAACCGGAAACTGCTAGGGAGAAAAACATAGCAGTGGAATATCTCGCCCGGCTCTATGATCTCTCGGAAAAACAGGTAACCAAGAGATTCAAGCTCAAAGTGGGCAAGTTTCACTGGATATCTCGTCATCTGGAAGACAAGCTGGCTGATCGTGTGGCTCAAAAGGCTCCGCGGGGTCTGTGCTTGCGTGAGGAAACGAGACGAGAGTATCCGTTTGGGAAAGTCGGCAAGCAAATCCTCGGATTCACGAATATTGACAACGAGGGACTTTCGGGGTTCGAGTTGTCGTTTGACTCACTGCTCGCCGGGCAGCATGGCTGGGCTGATATCCGTCGCGACGGTTTGCGGAATACGTTCAGGGTAAGAGAACAAGCACTGGTGAAGCCGGTTCCGGGGCAGTCGGTTGTGCTGACCATTGACTGGCACCTCCAGGAGATTGTCGAAGAAGAGCTTGAACTGGCGGTACAGAAATACAACGCTCACTCCGGCATGGCGGTGTTTCTTGATTGCAGGAGCGGGGATATTCTCTCAATGGCTCACTGTGATCCGGGGGAAAAGAACCCCGATAGACCGGTCAAACTTCGTGCTGTAACTGACCAGTTTGAACCCGGCTCGGTTTTCAAGCCGTTTACGGCCGCGGCGTTGCTTGACGCTGGGACTATCGGTTTCGACGATACCGTGTTCTGTGAAAATGGACGCTGGAAAACCGGTCGCCGCATACTCCGAGACGACAAGGAACTTGGCTGGCTCACATTCCGCCAGATAATCGAACTGTCAAGCAACATCGGTCTTGGCAAGTGTGCCGCTCGGTTGGGCGGCCCCGCCATGATGGCCACATATCGCCGGTTTGGATTCGGTGAAAAACTCGGCTGTGGACTTCCCGGAGAAACATCCGGGCACCTGGTACCGGCGCGTACCTGGTCCGATTACAACATTTCGGCACTGGCAATGGGGCATTCGGTTGCAGTCAGTGCCCTGCAGATGGCGACTGCCATGGCTGCTGTTGCCAACGGCGGTGAGTTGTTGCGTCCGCATCTTCTTCTCGGAAATGTAGAGAAGAATGGATATGTCAATCGCTCGGCGCGGCGAGAGGTGATCGGTCGCGCCATGAAAGAATCTTCGGCTGATTCCCTGCGGGCGTTTCTGCGTGGTGTGGTCGAGAATGGGACGGGAACACCGGCTAACTCAGAGTACGTAGCTATCGCGGGCAAAACGGGTACGGGACAGATCCCCAACCTGGAGTCGGGTGGTTATTACTACAACCGATTTACCGCCAGCTTCTCCGGATTCTTCCCCAGTGACGCGCCAGTGATTGCCGGGATTGTGGTACTCGAAAATCCTCACCCGGTGACCTACGGTGGACACACGTCGGGCAAAGCCTTCAAAGCGGTTGCGGAACGCTATTCTATCTCCGACCCTGATGTTTTCTCGATCTCCCGGCACGTGTACACCGAATGCCGGCAACGTCTTGATATTGCAGTTGAAGCGCCGGAATTTGTCGGCAGGGATATCACACCGGCGCTTTTGCTGGCAGAGAAAAAGGGAGTGAAACTGCGCTGTCTCGGATCGGACGGGCTTGTGCTCTGGCAGTACCCGTCGCCGGACAGATTGGTGATGGTTGATGATGAAATGCTGGTAGTGGTGACGCCGCAAGTCATTGACAGCCTGACCATGATTGACCTGAAAGGTCTTTCGATCCGTGAGGCGTCGGCGTTTCTCAGTTTTGCAGGTATAAACTATACGGTAGAGGGAAAAGGTAAGGTAGTGCGACAGTCAATCAAGCCGGGGCAGAGCATCTCGGCCCGGTCGGTCTGTCGGCTGCACTGTCGTCCGGCACGAGGAGGGAGAGGATCATCAGGTTAGGGCAACTCATATCTGATATCGAGGGTGCGTTGCTTTCAGGTGACCCGGAAGTCGAGATTGCGCAACTCGAATATGACTCACGAGCTATCAAGAGTGATGCGCTGTTTATTGCCATCAAAGGTTACGCGCAGGATGGGTTTGATTTTGTCGAGCAGGCCGGGGAGGCCGGTGCCGTGGCAGTTATGGGCGAGAGGGACAACTGCGACGCCGTCGATAACTACGTGCGAGTGCCGAACGTGCGCAAGGCCATGGCGGATGTATCTGCAAAGTTCTACGGTTTCCCTGGGTACAAGCTCAAGGCAATCGGTGTGACCGGCACCAACGGGAAAACCACGACCTGTTACTTGCTCAGGTGTATTCTTGAAGCTCGCAACAAGAAAGTCGGACTGATCACGTCGCAGGAGTACTACACGGGCAAAGAGACATTTTCTGCGGAACGCACGACGCCGGAGTCACTCGACATGCAGCGCCTGTTGTACCTGATGAAAGGCAACTACTGTATGAATGCTATTATCGAAGTGTCTTCGCACGGACTGGTACTGCATCGCGTAGACAACATAGATTTCCGCGTGGCAGTGTACACCAACCTGACGCGTGACCATCTCGATTTCCATAAGAGCATGGAGGAGTACTTCCAGGCCAAGAAGCAACTGGCCATGCGTCTTGAAGGTCCGCTCAGCTATGCTGTTATCAATCTCGACGTTGATGAGTTCAGGCCGCTGCTTGGAGAGATCAGCAGTTCATACATGACGTATTCGCTTGAAGATGATAAGGCAGACGTCTATTGCGCCAGTCGTAAGTTGGAGCCAGAGCAGACGACTTTCGATCTCGTGACGCCGATGGGTGCTGGAATCGTGCGTCTGCGCCTTCCGGGGAAATTCAATCTCCAGAACGCACTTGCGGCGGCAGCCGGTGGTTTAGCAGGTGGTGTTGATCTGGACAATGTCATCAAGGGACTCGAACGGGCGAACCCCGTAGCAGGACGACTCAGTACTGTCAAGTGTGGCCAGCCCTTTGCAGTGTTCGTGGACTTCGCTCACACGCCGGATGCTATCATCAGGCTCTGCGAGACGGTCCGTGAACTGACGGATGGCCGTTTGCTTCTGCTGTTTGGCTGTGGGGGTGATCGCGATAAGGGCAAGCGTCCGCTGATGGGTAAAGCTGCCATGGAGTATGCGGATTATTCTGTAGTTACCACTGACAACCCGCGTTCGGAGGAACCCGAAGCGATCATCGAAGATATCAAACTGGTGTTGGATTCGGCCAAGTGCGAGATACGCATTGATCGTAAAGAGGCGATCGCTGCTATCATGAAGAAAGCCACGCCGGGTGACGCTGTTATTCTGGCCGGTAAGGGTGCGGAGCCATACCAGGAGATTAAGGGAGAGAGAATACCGTTCAGTGACACTGCTGAGGCAGAGTTGGCTTTGGCTAACCTCGGATACAGACAGAAAGCGACAGACGAGGAGACTTGATTAACTTGCGATTCGATCAACTGGTTGATATGACCGGAGGAACACTACTGAATACCGAGCTTGGAAGCCGGTCGTTTAGCGGTGTGTCTGTGGATAGTCGCACCATCGAACGCGGACAGTTGTTTGTGGCGATCAGTGGCGAACGCTTCGATGGACATGACTTTGTGGAGAAGGCGATCTCCTCGGGAGCAGCAGGAATCCTGTCTGAATCGAATCGCGTTGATTCATCCGTTCTGTCTGATGACACTCCGGTAGTTGCGGTGCCGAACTCGCACGAAGCCATGCTGCAACTGGCTCGCAAATACGCCGACTCAGTCAGTGCCAAAAGGATCGGGATAACAGGTTCAAACGGCAAGACCTCAACGAAGGAGTTCACGCATTGTCTGCTGAGTGCCGTTGAGAGCGATGTCTACTGTTCACCGGGTAACTTCAACAACCTGGTGGGGATTCCCCTGTCGTTGTTCGCGATGCCGCAGGCAACACGCGTAGCTGTTCTGGAACTCGGTATTTCGATACCCGGCGAGATGAGTCGTCTCGCCGAAGTTGTCCGGCCCCACTTGATAGCGGTTCTTAATGTCGGCCCGACTCATCTTGAGTATTTGAGTTCTGTCGAGGCCGTCGTGAACGAGAAACTCGACCTGGTGCGCCAGGCGTCGCCGGATGTGCCGGTTATTGTCAACACCGATGATCGGTTGCTGGTCCAAGAGATTTCGAAGATTCGCAGCGAGTATGTGAGTTATGGCCTGCATAACAAGGCGACATTCATGCCGAAGTCCATTGCTGAGGACCGTCACGGAATTCCCCTTGTCACTATCGATAACGATCAGTTCCGCGTGCCCGTATTCGGAAAGTACCAGGTATACAACCTGCTGGCAGCGTACGCCATAACTCAGACATTGGGATACAGCTTCGAAGATGTAGATACCATGAGTCTGAAATTATCGACTTCGCCGATGCGCGGTGAGATTGTCACAGTGCGCGGTGTGACCTTCATAGTCGATTGCTATAATGCCAACCCGGACTCTGTGCGATCGGGGCTTGAGTCTTTCGCCGTACACTCGGGCGGAAAGCGCCGGATTATCGTTCTGGGCGATATGCTTGAGCTTGGCTCAGACAGCGAGCGGTTTCATCGTGATGTTGGTGTCCAACTGGCGGCACAGGAGTTTGACATGGTTGTGGCCGTCGGGCCGCTGGCACAAGACATCGTAGGAAGTGCGCGCGACGCGGGAGTAGAAAGTGACAAATTAGGACATTATGATTCCGCGAAGGAATGTGCCGAGGCAATGCAAAAGCTGTTGAAGGAAAGTGACCTGGTCTATCTCAAGGGTTCGCGCGGTATTGGGCTTGAGGTTATCCTGAATCGCTGGAAAGATGCGGAGGGCAACAACTGATGTTGTATCACCTCCTCTATCCGCTTACTGAGCACATCTCCGGATTGAATATCTTCCGCTACATTACGTTCCGTGCGGCGGGTGCGACCGTAACGGCAATTATTATCTGCTTAGTTTTGGGGCCGTTGTTCATCCGGTTGTTGAAGAAATACCAGGTGGCGGAGAACATTCGTGAGGAAGGCCCCGCTTCGCACAAGAAAAAAGCCGGCACGCCAACAATGGGCGGACTCATTGTTATCGCTGGAATCGTGTTGCCCACCCTGCTCTGGGCTGACCTGAGCAACTACTACATCATGATGGTGCTGGTTGTGACGCTGTGGCTGGGTGCGATCGGTTTCATGGACGATTATCTCAAGGCGATCAAGAGGCAACCAAGTGGTCTGGTGGCACGCAAGAAGATGATTGGTCAGGTTTTGCTGGGATCGCTGTTCGCACTTGGGTTGGTGTACCTGGCGCCCGAAGGTCAGTACGACGGTTCTACCGACATACCGTTCTTCAAGAACTACGTTCTGTTTCTTGGCATTGCATACATACCGTTTGTCGTTGTGGTTATAACAGGTGCTTCCAATGCTGTCAACCTTACCGACGGTCTGGACGGTCTGGCCATTGGTCTGTGCGGTCTGTGTTTCCTGGCATTCGGCGGCATTGTGTATGTTACGGGGCGACTGGACTATTCGGAGTACCTTCGGATCGAGTACCTTCCGGGAGCTGGTGAGTTGGCGATCTTCTGTGGCGCCACCGTGGGATCTGTGCTGGGATTCTTGTGGTTCAATTCTCACCCGGCGGAAGTGTTCATGGGTGATACCGGATCACTTGCGCTCGGTGGAGCGCTGGGAGCGATTGCCATACTGGTAAAAAAAGAACTGCTGTTGGTAATAGTTGGTGGAGTATTCGTAGTAACGGCGCTGTCAGTCATTATCCAGGTTCTGTCATACAGATACTGTGGGGGGAAGAGAGTGTTCAAGATGGCGCCGTTACATCATCATTTTGAATTGCTCGGGTGGCCGGAGTCCAAGGTCGTGGTTCGGTACTGGATAGTCGGTGCGCTGTGCGCCCTGCTTACACTTGCAACTCTGAAAGTACGATGACGGTAGAAGAACGCATCAAGGGAAGAAACGTCGGTGTGATCGGCATGGCCCGATCCGGCATTGCGGTGGCACGGCTGACTCTGCAAACCGGTGGGTCGCCGTTCGTATCAGACAGCAGGTCCCCTGAGGATCTGGCCGAACCATGCAGGGACCTTCAGAGCGCCGGAGTGTTGTTTGAGACGGGTGGCCATACCGAACGTCTGCTGGCTTGCGACTACCTGGTTGTCTCGCCCGGTGTGCCGCTGAATATCGAGATCATTCAACAGGCGAGGCAGAAGGGTTTACCCGTTTTCTCCGAGTTGGAGTTTGCGTCCTGGGTCTGTCCGGGGAGAATTGTCGCTATCACAGGCTCCAATGGCAAAACAACAACTACAACTCTTGTCGGTGAGATACTAACGACCGGTGGCTTTGATACTCATGTGTGTGGAAACATCGGGCGGCCATTTGCGGACGCGGTTGGTTGCATGACAGCGGATTCAATTGCGGTCGTCGAGGTGTCATCATTTCAGTTGGAGACAGTACTGGAGTTCAAGCCGCATGTTGCTGCTATCCTGAATCTTACGCTAGATCATATCGATCGCCACGGTAGCTTTGAGGCTTACCGAGAGGCCAAATATCGGATAACGGAGAACCAGACTTTTCAGGACGTGTTGATACTCAACCGGGATGATAGCGAGCTTTCGTCATCTGCTCCGTCTACATCTGCTGAGACAGTGTTTTTCAGCGCACAGCAGTGTGACAATTGTCTTGCGTGGGTAGAGAACAATCGCCTTTTCACTCGCGTCGGCTCGGAGGCGTGCGAAGTAATCAAGTGCGATCAGATTGCCATCAAGGGTCCGCACAATCTCCAGAACGCGGCGACTGCGGCCTCAGTAGCGGTGCAGTTCGGTGTTGATTCCGCAACTATTGCCCGTGTGTTGAGAACTTTCCCCGGTGTGGAACACCGCCTTGAGAAGATTGGCAGTGTGGCCGGTATACACTTTGTCAATGATTCCAAGGCCACCAATGTTGACTCCGTGCGGTACGCGCTGATGTCTATTGATACTCCTCTCTATCTAATCGCTGGTGGACGTGACAAAGAGGGTGATTTTGCGCCGCTGATCGACGCCGGTCGTGATCGAGTTAAAGGAATTGTCGCCATTGGAGAAGCCAGGGAGATAGTATTCGCGGCTCTGGGCAAGGCGTTCCCTGTGCAGTTTGCAGAAAGTCTTGAGGAAGCGGTTGAGAAATGTTTTGAATTGGCTCATCCGGGGGAAACAGTGCTGCTGTCGCCCGGTTGTGCCAGCTTTGATATGTTTGAGAATTATGAGCATCGCGGTCGCGCTTTCAAAGCGGCCGTAGCCAAACTGAAGAACGGCAAGAACACGGATGAAACGGTCGCGAGTTAAAACAGGTCAGAGAATCGACGAGCAGTTGATGTACGGTTTTCTGTTCACGATCGTAGCCGGGATAATAATGATCTACTCGACTTCTTCGATTCTGGCGGAGAGTCGCCACGGATCGCAGTTGTTTTTCTTCCGTCAGCAATTTGTCTGGGCGTTGTTATCTGTTGGTGTGGTATGGCTGATAGCCCGGCTGGACTTGCAGCGTTTAGCCGTCTACTCGGCCCCGGCACTTTTTTGTACCCTGGTTCTCCTTATGCTTGTGTTCGTCATGCCGGCCCGCAACCAGGCTCAGCGCTGGATCATGCTGGGACCGCTGACTTTTCAGCCATCGGAGATATTCAAGTTTCTGACGGTGTTCTACCTGGCTTTTTCATTGTCAAACCGAAAGCGCAATCTTGCGAAGCTCAAGCAACTTGTCTTTCCGTATCTGCCTTTCCTTGGGTTGGGTATGGGGCTAATCATGCTGGAGCCGGATCTCGGGACTACCATCGTTATTTTTGTCACGGTCATGGGCATGTTCTTTCTGGCAGGCGCACGTATCAAACATTTACTGATGACAGTTGTGCCTCCGGCGGTTCTGGGCTGTATTGTTGTGTTTGGGCTGGGCTACAAGAAGGAGCGCATACTCAGTTATCTTGCAGCCGTTGTTGATCCTCTTCAGGGCAGTTACCATGTGAAACAGGCTGCCCTGACACTCGGGTCTGGTGGATGGTTTGGAGCCGGCTTGGGCGATGGTCGC
>QNAF01000107.1 GCA_003641405.1 Candidatus Zixiibacteriota bacterium
AAAGACCCGTTAGTGGTCCGTCGTTGGCGAGTCGCGTGACCCGTGCCTGGAATGCAGGTTCTGCCTGTCCGGTCAGCGCCGGTTCGATACAAAGTCCGGTGATCTGTACTTGATTGGAAGCGTAGCCTGCTTCAAGAAATGGCCCGGCAGCTTCCTGGGTGGGCACCAGCACCATGTCGGCTCCACCGATCGCTGCCGAGGATGGGCAAACCCGTTCTCCATGCTGATAAATCAAATCAGCCTTTCCGCGGAGAATAGCGACAAGCAACGGGTGCGCGACAATAACAGGTACCGATTGCTCCGATGCCCATTTGAGCAGACTTCGTCCTACCAGGCCGAGTAACGGACCACGTTTATTGAAGTCAACGTTCCTGCGAAAGCGAGAGTACAGCGCTCCGGCTAATCCATTAGACGAACCGCGCTGATAGAGCCATCGCACCAGCCGCCAGGCAAACCCGGACAGCCCTGTGGATATCTCAAAAACGTTCGCCTCTACTCTGGTTATGTGGCTATCGGAACGGGACAGGGCCTCAGCAATTCCATCCAGGTAGAATGGGTGGCCTCGTCCGATATTGGTGTAAAGAAACGTGATTTTCCTGCCTATGGAACACCTCCTGACAACTGGAATCAACTTAAGATACTGTTCGCTCCATGTCAATCGTGCCCGCCCATCATACCACGCCAAAAGGAGCCTCTGCTGAGGTGTCAATAACCGTGTGTAGCGCTTGACCCTGAAATGACCGAAGCGATAGTGTTACCCCGTTGTTGTGCATGAAGCGCACACAGCAGGCGAGCACTCGTAACACATGGACAGACTATGACTTACGGCCAGTGCTGACAATAACGCGAGTGTTCGTTGCGTCTGAGACCGCATTTTGCTATGTTTGCCGAAACATATTGAACAGTTTCGACACAATGGAGACACTATGAAAGACAAGCGCAACGAGGTTCTCGCCAGACAATTGATCGAGTATTCAACCAAGCTCAAGAAAGGCGAAGTGCTCTATCTTGAGATCAAGGGCAAGGAAACACTCGAGCTGGGCAAACAAATCATAAGGCTGGCCACCGAAATCGGGGCTACACCCTTCTGGTACTACAACGACGAATCGTTGATCCGACAGTGGGTCAAATCTGCCGGTGATGACCAGTTCCGCAAACAAGCCGAGTTGCATATGGAACTGATGAAGCGCGCCGATGCCTATATTGGTCTCCGAGGATCAGACAATCCGTTTGACCTCTCCGACATTCCCCATGAACAGATCGACAAGCAGAACAACTTGTTCTACAAGCCGGTGCATCTCGAAGAACGAGTCAAACGCACCCGATGGGTTGTACTCCGCTACCCCAACAACGCAATGGCGCAACTTGCTGAGACATCGCAGGAGAAGTTCGAAGACTTCTATTTCGAGGTCTGCTGTGCCGACTACGCCAAAATGTCGAAAGCCCAGGATCAGTTGTTCGCACTGATGAGCGCTACCGATAAAGTGCACATCAAAGCGCCGGGAACCGATCTTAAGTTTTCGATCAAGGGGATCGACTGCGTGAAATGCGATGGCGAACGGAATATCCCGGACGGTGAAGTCTATACGGCTCCGGTCAGGGATTCCATCAATGGTACTATCACATATAACACGCCATCACTCAAAGACGGCGTAGTTTTCAACGGTATCTCCTTCACGTTTGAAAACGGCAAGATTGTCAAGGCAACCTGCGCAGGGGACAACGAAAAGCTGAACAAGATTCTGGACACAGACGAAGGCGCCCGCTATGTCGGTGAGTTCGCAATCGGCGTTAACCCGTTCATTCTACATCCAATGAAAGACACCCTGTTTGACGAAAAGATCGCGGGGTCATTTCATCTTACTCCCGGCCAGTCCTATGACGAGGCACCCAACGGGAACGACTCAGCTATACACTGGGACCTCGTACTGATTCAGCGTCCCGATTATGGTGGCGGTGAGATTTGGTTTGACGATAAACTGATCCGCAAAGACGGTGTCTTCACTGACGAGAAACTTGAGAGGGCATTCTCGAAAGAGAACTTGAAGGGAGCCGGGCTGGAGTAGACAACTTCAGGCCTCGGTGATTATCACCCCGGCCAGGACCGCCAGGCCTCCGATAACGAACACGGTGGTCAGCGGTTCGCCCAGAAAGAAGTACGCCCCTGCCGATGCTATCACCGGTTGCATATTGTGATAGACAGCTATGCGTGAGGCGTCGAACTGCTTAAGAAACCAGTACCAGAGCACGTACACAACGACTGACAGGCCGATAGCCATGTAGGCCACCGAGCCCCAGGCCGCAAGCGTCGCCTGTGAGTAGTCGTACTGGACAGCAAAAATGAGCCCGAACGGCAGATAGACGGTCGAGCCAATCGCAAGAGAATAGGCTGTTATGCGTATGGCACCGTATTTCTCAACCAGCTTCTTGCCGAGAACCGTGTAATATGCCCAGGCTACCACTGAGATCAGTATAATGATATCTCCGGCAAGATACTCAGTGCCGAAATCAATAGCACCGGAGAACATAATCACACCAACACCTGCGGTAGCTGTGACAATACCGACGACTCGCCGCCAGGTCGCTTTCTCTTTCAAGTGAATCAGCGCCAGAATGAAAATCCATACCGGCGTTGTAGCAAACAGGAAAGCTCCATGACCTGCACCCGTCAGCGACTGGCCGACCAGAAACAGCGTCTGATTGAACGGAATAATGAGTAATCCCAGTAGGGCAATCTTCCTCCAGTCTTTTCGCTCGATTGGGGGATCACGACGAATAAGGCGAGTTATGGATAAAAGCACAACTGACGAGAGCACGAAACGATAGAAAGCAAACGTGAACGGATCGATCATCTCCAATCCGTACTTGGCTACCGGATAACACAGACCCGCAATCGTCTGCAGAAGCAGCATGGACCCGCCCAGCAACCAAAGACTGCTACTAATGGGCACGTTCGCGGGAGGACTGGTATCACTCATGAGAATTCAGACAAGACTCGCTACTGATGGACTGATGAACCTCTGATACGCTTTCTGTCTTCTACAGCAACCCCTTGTAACAGCCACCATCAACCGCTATGGATGTTCCCGTGATATAACCGGCTTTCTCACCGGCAAGGAACGTAATCAGTGCCGCCAGTTCTTCCGGCTGCCCTACTCTGCCGGAAGCTGTCTGTTCAGCGAATCCGGCCATGACTTCATCCGGTGTCTTTCCTGACTGTTTCCCGAGATTCTCCGCCAGGCTCAACAGTCTTTCAGTAGCTGTATAGCCGGGGCAAACACAGTTGGCAGTGATGCCGTGAGAAGCATAGGTGTTAGAGATCGTTTTGCAGAACCCTGTTACGGCCGCACGGTAACTATTCGACAGAATCAGCGCATCGACAGGCTGCAATACCGCTACCGACGTAATGTAGATGAGTCTCCCCCAGCCGCGTTCCATCATTCCCGGCAGGAAAGAGCGTGTCAGGCCAACGGCTGACTCTACCAGCAGATTAGCGGACTCGCCAAATTGCTCCGAGGGAATGTCCAGAAACAAACCCGGCGGCGGCCCACCGGTATTGGACACGAAAACATCCACACCGGAGTCAGACCAGTGCTTCTTAACAACAGACACAACCGCCCCACGTCCTGCTTCAGTGGATACGTCACCAACCGCAAGCAAAGGTCTGGAGCCGGTTGCTTTCTCTATTCGCGAAGCTGCAGCCTGCAGTTTGCTTTCATCGCGGGAGTTGATAATCAATTGGGCGCCTTCCGACGCCAGGGCTTCGGCAGCTGCAGCTCCGAGACCTGCCGAGGCACCGGTAATAACTACATGCTTGCCTTTCAATCCCAGGTCCATCAGTCACCCACCTTGGCCAATTCAGCCGGCAACGCTGCCGCCATTTTGCAGCCACGTTCGAAATCCACAACCCGGAATCGCTCATTGGGAGAATGAGCGTTGTCATCACACTGCCCCAAACCCAGGAGGAGTGTATCCATGCCGAGCATCTCTTTGAAATCAACCACTACCGGAATGGACCCGCCCTCTTTCATGAATACGGGAACCTTGCCAAAACCTGTCTTAATTGCCTGGGCCGCAGCATCGAGCCACGGGCCATCGGTCGGCACAACCACTCCCTTGGCTCCACCATGCTTATCGACTTTCACCTTGACCGATTTGGGCGCGATTCTCTGCAGATACTTCTCAATCTTATCGCAGATATCACCGGGTTCCATGTCAGGTACCAACCGCATAGTTATCTTACAGGAGGCATACGAAGGAATTATTGTTTTGGCGCCTTCGCCCTGATATCCGCCTGTGAAACCGTTAACATCGAGTGTCGGGCGGCTCCACGTCCTCTCAAAGGTCGTGTAACCCTTCTCGCCCTGCAGGGCAGACACATTGAGTCCCTTCATGTAAGCTTTCTGAGTAAAAGGCAGTTTCTTGAACTGCTTTTTCTCCCAGGCACTGACTTTTTTGGCTCGCTGGTAGAATCCCGGAATCGTTATTTTCCCGGACTTATCGTGAAGCCTGCTGATCATGTCACACAGCACGTTGACGGGATTGGCAATAGCGCCGCCGAATGAGCCGGAGTGCACGTCCCGGTTAGGACCGTATACAAACACTTCGACAGATGCGATCCCGCGCAGTCCGAATGTCACAGCAGGCAGGGTCTTGCTAAACTGCCCGCTGTCGGAAATCACCGCAATGTCGGCTTTGAGCTTCTTCTTGTTCTTCCGGAGGAATACCGGAAGGTTCGTCGAGTGAACTTCTTCCTCGCCTTCAACAATCATCTTCACGTTGATAGGGAGAGTTCCGGTCGACTTGATGATGGCTTCAAGACCCTTGACGTGCGTAAATAACTGCCCCTTATCATCAGTGGCTCCACGAGCACAAATGTACCCGCTGCGGATCACAGGCTGAAAAGGTTCGGTTTTCCAGAGCTCGTACGGTTCCGGCGGCTGGACATCGTAATGACCGTAGTAAAGCACAGTGGGAAGTTTTTTATCCACCATGTACTCAGCGTATACAACCGGGTGCCCTTTGGTAGCGTGCAATTCTGTTTTGAATCCGATCTTTTTCAGATGATCAAGCACCCACACTGCGCAGGCCTTCACGTCTTTCTTGTGTTCGGACTTGGCCGACACGGACGCGAACCTCAACAGAGTAAACAGTTCGTCCATGCGCTTTTTCTTGGTCTTCTTGAGGTAGTCAAACGGTGTCATAATATGAATCTCCTAAGTAGTGGCTCTTGATATTGTGGTGAATATAGAAGGCTGTCGGACACGTGTAAAGCGGATACTCAGAAGCAAATGGAATCAGTTCTTCTGGTGATCAGAAGTCAGTCTTGCGGAATGTCAGGGCTGCCAACCAGATCATAGCTATACCGAATAGCAACGAACTCCATAGAGGCATCCAGTCAAAAACCGTTCCACCAAGAGCAAGTTCTCTCGACATATCATTGATACCAGTCATCTTCGGGAATATATAGTACAATGAATCTATGATGATGTCCGCGGTCTTCGAATCCAGGAGTTGCTTGTAGGCTTCGTGCCCGGAAAGCACCGTCTGCACGATCCACACCAGGAACGTTGTCATAATCGCTAGTGGCGTGGACTTGAAGGCAACACCCGCAAGGAACACTATGCACAGCCAAATGCAAAGGGCAGCGACACTAATAGGAAACACACCAAGGATTTCCCACCCGAATCCGCCAATAAGCCATTTGAGTGCCAGGCTCAGAACTGAACCGCAGAGCGTAATCAACAGGCCATAGACGATAATGGTGCTGAACAGTTTACCCAGCAGCAACCCGGTACGAGAAACTGGCTTGGAGAGGTAGAAATCCACCCGACCTTTGGTCAATAGCTGAGGAATAAGTCCGGCTGTGGCCATTGTTGCCAGAAAGACCATAAATGACATGAATGTTGAAAGCCCTCTGACTGCCGCGCTGCCAACAACTGCTTTGAACGGGTCAGCTTCGCTGTCCACCCCGGAGCCGGTATGAAAACCGACATCAATTTGTGCACCAACTGTGGCAATCAACACTGCCACCACTGTCACGCCACCGAACAGGTAGAGCATCTTGCGGTCAATGAGCTCAGCCAGAGTGTCTTTGAGGAGACCTCTCATGCTTCCGGCTCCGTAGAATCACTCACTGCCTCGAAGAAAGACTGTTCAAGAGTCTGTTTCAACGGTTTGACTGAACGTATGCTGATACGCTGCATTCGCAACTTGTCTATGATACTGTTGATGTCCTCAGAGTTGTTAAGGGCAACCGTCATCCCCTTGGATGTCAGAGAAATCCTGCGTCCCATTTCCTCGGGAATATCTATGGTCTTATTGCCGATATCGGCCTCAATTTCGTACTGACTGTCTTTAACAGTAAGCTCCTCAATGGTCCCAGTCCGCACGACTCTTCCCCGAAGAAGAATCGCAACGCGATCAGCCACGGCTTCGACCTCAGAAAGCAGATGGGAGTTCAGGAAAATCGTCTTTCCTTCAGACCTGAGCCGTTTGAGAACCTGGCGTATCTCCATCTTGCCTACCGGATCAATGCCGTCAGTCGGCTCGTCAAGAAAGACGATATCGGGGCCTGCGACCAGCGCCTGAGCAAGCCCAATCCGCTGGGACATCCCCTTGGAGTATTTCCGAAGCTTCATGCCGCCCCATTTCTCCATCCCTACCAGTTTGAGAAGCATGTCGGTTCTCTGGCTGATCTGCACCGTGCTCATACCGCTGAGCCGACCAGCGAAGTGAAGAAGTTCCATACCTGTCAAGTGAGAAGGAAACCGGTGGCTCTCAGGAAGAAACCCCACTTTTTCGCGAGAAGTCGGGTTTGACGGCGAAAGTCCGTTGATCAGGGCCTCGCCGGAAGAAATCGTCGTGATGCTCAGCAAGGTCTTGACCATTGTTGTTTTGCCGGCTCCATTGGGTCCCAACAGGCCAAACACTTCCCCCTGCTCTACGTGCAGGGTAACCCTGTCCAGCGCAACCACGTTGCCCTTTTTCAGGCGAGTGGCGTATATTTTTGTCAGTTCGTGGGTCTCAACAATATTCATAGTGCTGCTCATCTTTCAACACATCGCCAAAACTATGTGTTTCAACGGTCCCAAACAAGCCAAAAACAATGAAACATCTTGACTAACTGCCCGCGCTTAAGTAGTTTATGGGTTTTGGTGGAACGTCTGAAACGATTCAGTGTTATAAGCTACGAAATGGCAATATGCATATTAACTCTCTTCCTGCTTCTGACTGTAGCAGACACTCGAGCAGGGACAGAACTTGAGATCAGGGACAACAACTTCGATTTTGGTATGGTAGCCCAGAACTGCACAGTAACACACAGGTGTTGGTTTCATTCGGTTGGAGACGACACCGTGACCATATTCGATATCAAGACTGGCTGCGGCTGTGCAACAGCTCCGCTGCAAAGAACACAACTGAGCCCTGGCGACAGTCTTGAAGTAGTGACCTCCTGGCAGACACGGGCAGCGAGGGGCGAAGTTGGTCAGACTGTGTATGTTTATTCTAACGCGAGTACGAATCCGGCGCGTTACTCATTCTCAGCGACCGTGATACAGACACCTGACACAACAGTTGATGTGGCTGTTCTGCCTGAGAAGATTCAGATTTCCGAAGGCTCAGGAGTACAAGTCGCCCACAACTTCACCATCGAGAATCGAACCGCTAATGACCTGGCTATTGAGCTTGCTTCGCCGGTAGATGATGAGTATAGTCTCACGTTTCCGGATACGGTTCACGCCAACAGCTCAGTTTTGGGGACTGTGAACGTGAAAACGCAATATATGGACCAGGAGTTCGAACGGTCGTTTACACTGCGACTTATCCGAAAAGTGAACAGTTGTTACCTGCTGACCGTACCGATTGTACAGGGAGACTTCAGTTTCCGTCCAAGATTTACGACAACAGAATAGACCTTCCAAATAAACAGGAGAACCGACAGGATAAGCAAATGAGCAAGATGAAAAGATCAATGATAACTACACTGGTTTTGTTGGGACTGGTACTGATAGCCGCCTCGGCGTTTACAGCACCCCACATGACTCTTCCGGAGACGGAATTTAATTTCGGGTACGTCCCGCAACATTCCAAGATTTCTCATGACTTCTGGATTTACTCCGACGGCGACGATTCGCTGAAAATCATCAAAGTGGTGCCTGGCTGAGGCTGCACCAAGGCTCCGCTTGAGAAATCGGAGCTTGCTGTCGGCGACAGCACAAAAATCGAGATAATCTTCTCTACCAAACGATACAAGAATCGCATTCAGAAGTCACCTCGTATCGAAACAAACGAAGGTGATGAAAAGCGGAGAGTCACCATTATCTCCCAGGTTATTGATCGACCGGATTCCACATATCCCGTGATCATCAAACCGTATAAGCTGGACATCTCGCAATTCGGCGAGAAAGTCAGGGACGAGATGAAATTCACTATCCAGAATGTCTCCGAAAAGGAACTGGAGATCAAGCTGGTAGCTTTCCCAGGAACATATGCGGAAGTCGAACTACCTGAAAAGATCAAGGCCGGTCAGAGCGCAGAAGGTGTTGTGAAACTCAAGGAAGGCAGGCTCGAAGAATCGTTCGAGAAATCTTTCACTTTTGAACTGAAC
>QNAF01000108.1 GCA_003641405.1 Candidatus Zixiibacteriota bacterium
AGCCAGCCGGAACTCGTGCGATTAATAGTCAGCGACACACCGTTGATAGCTATCGATCCCTTTTCAATCACCCAGGCATCGAACTCGGAATCGAACCTTACGGCCAATTCAATTGACTCACCGACCAGTTTGATGTAATCGACCACACCCACCGTATCCACGTGACCGCTCACGAAATGTCCCCCCAGTCGGCTGCCGACTTTCAGCGCCCGCTCCAGGTTTAGCCGTGCACCCACACGGTACTGAGAAAGAACGGTCCTGGCTGTTGTCTCATGGGATGCTTCCACTACAAATCCACCAATGGCTTTCTCTATCACCGTCAGACAGGCACCGTCACAGGAGATTGACTCGCCAATGACCAACTCATCGTGGGGAAACGAAGACGCGATGGTCATCACTGTGTAGTCACCGCGTGATGTCAGTTTCTCAATCGTTCCGGTTGTCTCAATAAGTCCGGTAAACATCAGGTCTTGCTCCATATTGGATATCCGGTGTAAACTACATCCGGACCCATTTGCCGCACTGAGAGTTCGTCGAACTGAATGCAATTTTCGGGATTGCGAATGCCAAGTTCTCCGAGTACAGCGATCCCGCGCCCCATGATCTTGGGCGCCACGTAGAAAACACACTTGTCTACCAGTCCCGCGGTAAGAAACGACGTAGCCAACTCCGCTCCACCTTCAACGAGCAGCGACCGCAAACCAAAGGCTTCCGCCTTCTTGGTCAGATCGCGGATATCTACCTGGCCATTGCGACAGGTTCTTACTTCCCAAAAAATGACTCCGCTTGTGCGTTTCCTGCGGGTCAGCCGTTCGATGTTCTTACCGGTCGTCGCAATCACTGTCTTGCCATCATTATTTTCATCAATGAGCCGGCACTTCTTCGGCAGTTTCGCAGAACCAGTGACTATTACCCGGTATGGATTCCTGCCTTTCACCAGCCGTACAGTCAATAACGGATTGTCAGCACGAACTGTTCCCATCCCCACGACAATGGCATCTGCCTCACGGCGCAGACCGTGAGCATGCTTTCTTGATTGCGAACTTGATATCCACTGAGATAGTCCGGTTCGACCGGCGATGCGACCGTCCAGCGTCTGAGCTGCCTTGAGAATCACAAATGGTCGTTTGTTGCGATGATAGCCGAAGTAGCTGTCATTCAATAGCTCTGCTTGTGAACGCATCAATCCCACTTCGACCGTCAGTCCTGCCTGCTTGAGCCGCTTGATCCCCTTGCCATTGACGAGCGGATTCGGGTCACTGGTGGCTGCCACAACCCGCTTGATACCGGCTTCGATCAGCGCTTCGCAACACGGGCCAGTCGCACCGGTGTGACAACAAGGCTCCAGCGTAACAAACACCGTTGCGCCTGCGGAGAGTTGACCCGCTTTCTTGAGCGCCACCACCTCGGCATGATCGGTACCGACTTTCCGGTGGAACCCTTCGGCGATGACCTGACCGTCCTTGACGATCACCGCACCGACCATTGGGTTGGGAGATGTCTTACCCCGACCTTTTTCGGCAAGTTCCAGCGCACGCGCCATGTACTCTTTGTCAGACAGACCAGTCACAACAAACACCTATTCAATTTCGGGGATAATGAGTAGAGCACGGCATAGCTACACTACACCGTTAGAAAACGTATCTTCTACCATCCGGACTATTGCCGTCGGCACCTGAATTTCACAGGCTCAGCCAGCACATGCCAGCTCGCGGGCTCTTACCGCCGGTTGAGGAATTTCACCTCACCCCGAAGATTCTGGATTTTGAATATAAGCAAACGCCTGAAAAAGGCAACCGCTATTTGTCGTTGATAGTCAGGAAGATATGTGTTCCCACCCGACGTTCCACCTCTGGTTTCACTCTGGGTGGGCTACCGGGTTGCGTATAGATTCACGCACATAGACAGAAACCCTTGATATTGTCGCGGTGGGCTGACTATTCGCTCGATTCACGCACCGCCGTGTCCATCTTTCGCGCCGAACGATCGAGCATCGCGATGTATTTGCCCAATTGTCTGTCTCCGGACGAAGCCCAGTGAGCTTTTATCAGATCGACCGAGCCAAGTATCCCTGTCACGGAAGATTTCAATCGATTGTTCAAGGCCGTGCCTGAGGAAGCATCTTGTGCCCCTGTACTGACCCATCGCCAGGCTGCCTGCCTCGCGACAGATAGCTCGATCACACCGCCCAATATGTTAGCCACAGCCCCCACAAACGTGATTGTAGACTCCTCCGACAGCAGACAATCCCTACCACTCATATCACCCACAGATATTATGGCTCTTGTCCCGGACTCCCCGGATACTGGTACAATCAGGCTGGCTGACGCTCCCGGAGCAAACATTTGCCTAGCCTCAATATCCGATATAGCTGATTCAGTGTCGTTTGAAGTCGTAAGCAAATGTTCTCTGCTGGAGATTGCTTCACGATGGAGCGGCATCAATGACAGGATCATCTCACCGTCCCCAGGTACCCAGGCTTCGTATGGCTGTGCACAGACAAGCGCCCGAGACTTCAGGAAGAGTCCCTTATCGTCTACGGTAGTGATTCTCACGATGTCGGCTGATGTTTCCTCCGCGATCAAGCGGGCAGCTTCCGCAAATACCTGACCGGGGTTCTCGAATTCGCCGATTGAGGTGAAGAACTTGCCGAGCTTGTCAATCTGCTGCACATGACGGTCAATCAGACAAATCGTTAGTTCACGATGAACAAAGCGGCTCAACGCTGAAAGCAGGTTATCCAGACAGGATAGATCATTCTCGCTATAAGCTTGTTTGGCTTCTGCTGCAAGAATGAGCACACCTCTGACGTGTCCATCAACGAGAATTGGTTGTGCCACCAGTGATCCGATTGAGCCGTCATAGTGAATATCGGTAGCAATCGACGGGTTGTCGGAATGGACATCTCCCAGCTCATATCGTATACCATTTCGAAGAACGGTTCCTGTAAGTGTACTTTCGCCAGGCATACGGGGAGATTTTACCACTAGTACTTGTCCGTTTTTCCCACATGAATAACTAAGCGCGGATCGACCACGGTTTGTTGTCATTGTCAAGGAACAGAAGTCAACCGGCATAGTACCCGTTATCTCCTTGACCAAGGTTCTGAATATGTCCCTTGATGATTGATCACTATCAACCGACTGCTCCATCCGTCGTCGCAGTGTTTCAGTAGAAGTCATCCACTCCAAACGCAAGGCCATTCGATCATCATTGATCTTGTGAGCTATGACGTCGATGGCAAGTTGCATAGTGAGTCTGTCGTCAGATTCTCCGAATGTGTTCTTGTCAGCCCAGAACACAAAACATCCCACTGACCGCTTTCCAACTGTGATTGGACATACTTGTCTTGGTCTGCCAAGTTTCGAAACCGGATCATTTGAAAACATACTTGTTTCCGCCCACATGCCCAAGTCACAAGAACGGATATCATCAAGGGAGAGTTTCGCACTTGCAAGCACCGCTGACTGCTCCGTAGCAGCGCCGGCAGTTGCTTCAAGAACCAGATGTTTGTGTCTTGACGAGTACTTGAATACCGCGGCTGCCGAAAGCTGGAAATGCTCGACCATGTACTCAAGGGACGTAGCAAAAATCGTGTCAAGTCGAGTTTCAACTCCCACCAACTGTTCGACTTTTCTCAGCAACTCCAGGCGACGTACACTATCCTTGCTGTAGGCGTGATGCTTTCTGGCAATCGGTAACCAACTTGATGCGCCACTGACCAGGAAAGTTGCCCCGGTAATAATACCGATCCAACTGAGCAGATCGTAGAAAACTGTTTCGGAGAGAAACGGCATAGCCTCGAACATACCCAGACCCCAGTAGAGTCGTCCGAGCGAAACCAGACACAACAGGGCTAGTCCGCCTGAGATGTTGTTGTAGCTGCTGTTACCGTGGACACAGAGTTGCTTTTTAAGCCTTGCCACCACTACCAGAGCAAGTAAGAAAAAGAGACATACAAACCAATCGGCACTTACCAGAAACATATCTACTCCTGTCGTCAACACTGACGTATCTGCTTGAATTATCGGCTGTTTAGTGTGACGGCTTAGCTTCGGAGTATGGGTTCAACTCCTGACTCTGTGGGTCAAAGACCATTACTTTGACAGCTAAGAAACACCAGCACAAACTCCGGAGCCTCAGGTATATCGACTTTGTGCTTCTTTCCCTGACTCATCTGCTCTTGGCATTGTCATTGCGTAAGACTCGAGCAATATCGATTTGTTTCATTCGGCGATACGCCTATAGCGAAGGGAGACGAAGATGTTAGTGAAATTGCTGCTTAAGTTCTCGCTTGTAGTTCTTGTACTTGTCGGAATCGTAGCTGCCGGTTGTTCCGAGTCTTCGAATCGAACTGTAAACCCAGGGGATACATACGATTACGACGGCTTGAGTAGTGCCAATGACTGGCCTGCAGGATTGTACGATAATTCAACGGACGGCGTCCAATACCCACCAACGACCGAGGTTGATGAATCCGGTGGCGATACGGGATGGTTCGGAGACGACAATGGCTCAGGGCTTGATTCCCTGATACTGGGTGACGAGGACAGGTAAATTTCCAGAATCTCTGGAAAGAATCCGGGATCGGGCCAACGGCTCGGTCCCTGTTTTTTTACAACTGCAACGGAAGCTTCGGTTTCATTGCTCGACCATAATTCTTGAAATGGGTCTTGGCTACTTTCGATAGAATCTCAGCTCCGTGCTCAGCGACAAGATGTCGCCCGACCTCATCGACCAGAGCCGAGGCACCCTTGGGAATGGTCATTTGGCACTGTGATGATAGTTTGTCGATCTGGCGAACGAACTCTGCCCGCGCGATAATCGATGCGGCCGCTACCTGCGGAATCGCTTCCCCCCTCACAATCTGCTCAATGGGGATGTTGCACTCCAGCTCAGCCATAGCATCTTCAAGCCGCTCCTCCTTGCCAAACTTGTCGGAGATGGCCAGATCAGCCTCTTTCTGGTTCAGTACGCCTTCAATGCAGCGGGCGTGTCCAATCGCCAGCAGCTTATTGAGGTTTTTCAAACGAACATACAGCCGATTGTACTCCTCTGGAAGATAAACGATAACTGTATGAACTAGTCGCGAGCGAAGCATTTCGTCGAGAGACAAAAGCTTCTTCGGTGCGATTTTCTTGGAATCACGAACGCCAAGTTCGGTCAGGAAAGCAATATCTTCACTACCGGCAAGACATCCTGCAATGACGAGGGGACCGAAAAAATCCCCCTTGCCTGATTCATCGACGCCGATGATTCGCCTGGCTGTTCTCACCGATCAGTTGGCCCGTTCCAGGTAAGTGCCAGTGCGCGTGTCCACTTTGAGTTTGTCACCCTCCTTGACAAAAGGCGGGACTTTGACCTGAAGGCCTGTTTGAAGCTCGGCAGGCTTGGTGATATTGCTCACTGTATCGCCACGAACCGAAGGCTCTGTCTTGACGACCTCAAGTATGACTGAGGAAGGCAGATCGACGGAGATGGCTTCGTTGTCGAGGAAAAGAACGTGGTACTCCTCGTTCTCCAGAATATACCACTTGGCGTCACCGAGACTGTCCACGGGTACGGATACCTGCTCGTACGTTTCAACATCCATAAACGCAAACTCACCCGTATTCTCGTAAAGATACTGCATCTTGCGATTGCTAATATCAGGCGGGGGGAAGTTGTCGTTAGAGGAGAATACTTTCTCGATCACGGATCCGGTCTTAATGTGTTTGAGCTTGGTGCGGATGTTGGCCTTGCCACGTCCCATCTTGAAATGCTGATAATCGATCACATAGTACGGCTGGTCATCAACAAGTATCGCCAAGCCTTTCCTGAAATCGGACACTGAGTACATTCTACCTCCTGAGTTCCAAACAACAAGGTCAGGAATATAGCAAGAAATCGGGAACGCCCAAGCTATTTTTGTATCTGTTGGGATAAGTCTGACACACCGAGGGATTCTTGCCCACTCCGGACGCAAGGAAGATGAATCGCGAAGCACGTTCCCCGACCGAGTTCAGACTCGACACTCAAATGACCTCCATGAAGATCAACAATCTTCCGAGCCAGTGATAAGCCCAGACCGGTTCCAGCAGGACGGGATGAAAAGAAGGGCGTGAATATTCTCTCAAGGTCTTCTTCCGGTATACCGCTGCCGTGATCTCTGATTTCAAGGACCGCCTGATCACCCCTCGGGCTGACAGAGATCTCGATGTATGGCTTGCCTCTCTCGTAAGCCTTGATGCCATTGTCAATCACGTTGGCGAAGACCTGCTTCATAAGAACAGCATCCGCTTGAACGAAGATGTCCTGACATCCATTTATGCTAAATTCTACGTCAGGACAATCGTCGCGTACCCGGAATTGCTCAATTGCGTCTTCCAGGAGCCCCCCCAGCGATACTGAGGCGAGCGAACATTCGAGCGGTTTGGCGAAAGTAAGGAAACGGCCAATAAGCTCATCGGCTTCACGAATTTCACTTAACAAGGCGTCCGCCTTATCTATTGGCAAGCTTTCCACACTCAACCGTTTCTTTAATAAATGGCCGTAACCGCTTATGGCACCGAGGGAATTGCGCAACTGGTGGGCCAGACCGCCAGCCATTTCGCCCAAAGCCGCCAGGCGAGTACTACTTTCCAGTTCCTCACGAAGCCGGGCCAGCTCAGATAAATCATGAATAAGTATCAAGAGACCGACTTCATCCTGTCCCCTGCCCTTGATGAATGATACCGTTATCCCGTGAACCGAGTTCTGACCATCTGCAATCAGACCTGTGTACTCGCGATATCCCGGCGCAGCATTCTGATCGAGTATCTTCTGAACATCGCCGCGCAGGTCCGTCGCATTGGAAAACACCTCCGAGTAGTCAGCACCCACACTTACTGTGGGGTCAACTAGTAGTATCTGACGGGCGATTTCATTGATGGCCACAACACGCCCATAGGAATCAAGGGTAACAATCCCGGATTGCCCGGATTCCAGCAGATACTGATTGAACTGTTCAAATGAATCGGCCTTGTCACGGATGGTGGCATTCATCTGAACCAGTTCAGCCTCCTTCCGTTTGAGTTCCTCGATGACGCGCTCATATTCCCTGACTACCGCCTCTGTTTCGTCATCCGATTCATCAACTTGCCGCCCCGCCTCAACCGCCCGCTGCCGAATTCGTCTGAACGGCCTGAATATGAACCGGGACAGAACGAAATAGACCAGACCAACGACAAGAAGTGCGATCACCTGGGCCATGAGAATTGTCGTCCGTGAGTCTTCGAGATAGGCGAGTGCTGGACGCTCGACCGAGAGCACCACCAGACTGTGACCTGCTCCTGCCGGAACCGGATACATGTAGTAGAACTCTGACACAACCCCGCGCACCAACTCATTGAATTCACCATCTGCAAGCACCAACGCAAGTTCGTCTGCATGATATGGATGCAGTTGGCTCGCAACCTCATGGTACCAGCCCTGTTGATCTTTTCTGTTTGACTGAGGAGGTCTTGATGGTACAAGCAACAAACCACTTAGATTGTACCTGACTCGCGACTGTTCCAGATCCGCGGTTGTTGGCTGATTCGGATAGCTCTGCTGAACCTGGCGACTAACCGCCAGCGCCCCCTGCCGAAGATGATCTGCTGTCTCTTCCCGTTCAGTGAGACGAGCTCTATACATGGTCAGGTTCGTTGCAAGATTGAGGAATAGCAGCAGAAGAACAATAACAATGAGCCCAAGTCGGACTTCCGACTCATATCTGCTTTTTGGCTTTCCGGTGCGCATAGTAGTATGATCGGCATATACCTGGCTCTGTTGAGACAGTGTCAACAATCTTATGACGAGCGGCTCAAACCAGACATGAGTTGGTATGAGAGAGAGACGAGAAACCGGACGCTACTGAATATGCAGGAAGTTCTCGACGTAGTAGGAAATGATCGTGTCCCCCCAGACAATCGCTACCATAGCCGCCATGGAGATAAATGGTCCAAACGGAATCACGCGATTAGCCCTGAGTTTTGCCGAGAACGACATCAGGATAACCGAGACCACCAGCCCAATCACTGCCGATCCCAGAAAAACAAGCAGCACTTTCTGCCAGCCGAGGAATGCGCCGAGCATAGCCGCCATCTTGATATCGCCGCCGCCCATGGATTCTTTCTTGAAAAGCCAGTCCCCCAGTATCGCCACCAGGTAGAGAGCCCCACCACCAACCAACAGACCAATGGCCGACGCCAGAATGCCAATTCCACCCGGAGCGAACGAAACAGCCAGTCCAAGGACCATCCCGGGCAACGTGATCAGATCCGGGATAATCTGAAAATCAAAGTCGATAAAGAAAATTACAATCAGAACTGACGATAGAAACGCGAACACCCCAAACGGAAGCGACCATCCGTACTGCCAGAAGAAATACAGATAGCAGGCTGCGTTTAAGATCTCGACGAAAGGATAACGAGCAGATATCTTTGCTCCACAGAAACCACACTTGCCCCGAAGAAAAACATAGCTCAGAATCGGGACGTTATGGTACCACTTAAGTTGGTTATCGCAGGA
>QNAF01000109.1 GCA_003641405.1 Candidatus Zixiibacteriota bacterium
CGGTATTGATTCGCTCAGGACACAAGTACAACAAGGAAATGTTCGACGATATCGACATTAGCGACGCTGTGGCACCCAAAGGATATTGCTCCGATGATGCCATCAACGAGCATGTCGAAAACGTCATTGAGGAAGCTGCCCAGCTAATCCAGGGAAAAACCGTTGCCAGGGATATCGAGATCGACAAAGTGATCCGCGGTGCCGAACTTTCTCCGGGTGTGAAACAGCTCGTTAAGGTAACGATTGCAATCAGGCGGAAGATATCGGTTGGTGACAAGATGGCCGGTCGTCATGGAAACAAGGGCGTGGTTTCAAAGATCGTCCCTGTTGAAGACATGCCGTATATGGCTGACGGAACATCAATTGACATTCTTCTCAACCCACTCGGAGTGCCATCACGTATGAACGTGGGGCAGGTTCTGGAAACACATCTGGGATGGGCCGCGAAGAAACTGAAGCAGACGATTGCCACACCGGTCTTTGATGGAGCCTCTCTTCAGGATATCCATGATAAACTAACTGAAGCCGAACTCGCGACAGACGGAAAAATGGAACTGTTCGATGGGCGAACGGGCGAAGGCTTCAAGAGCCGTATTACCGTTGGCTACATTTATGTACTCAAACTGTCTCACCTCGTTGATGATAAGATCCACGCACGGTCAATTGGACCATACTCGTTGGTTACGCAGCAGCCTCTCGGAGGAAAAGCGCAGTTTGGCGGTCAGCGGTTTGGTGAGATGGAAGTGTGGGCACTTGAAGCGTACGGTGCCGCCTATACCTTGCAGGAAATGTTGACGATCAAGTCGGATGATGTTACCGGTCGCAGCCGCGTCTATGAAGCTATCGTGAAGGGTGAGAACCCTCCCGAGCCCGGTTATCCCGAGGCATTCAACGTGCTGATCAAAGAGCTGCAGGCTCTTGGCCTGGACATTAAACTGATCGAGAAGTAGGCACCCCTGATGATAGTGAACGTGTTACATCGCAGGTTGGAGAGATAAAGGAGTAAGCTGTGGTTGATTTCACCAGCAGAGCCTTAGGCCAACAAAAGAAACCGTCGGAATTCGCGGCTATTCAGATCCAGATGGCCTCACCTGACACTATTCTGTCATGGTCATATGGCGAAGTAACCAAGCCGGAAACAATCAACTACCGGTCGTTCAAACCGGAGAGAGACGGTCTTTTCTGTGAAAGGATTTTTGGGCCTGTCAAAGACTGGGAGTGCAATTGCGGAAAATACAAACGCATTCGCTTCCGTGGTATTGTCTGTGATCGTTGCGGTGTGGAAGTTACTCAATCGAAGGTACGCCGTGAGCGAATGGGACATATACAACTGGCCGTTCCAGTATCTCATATCTGGTATTTCAAATCATTGCCGTCGCGTATCGGGCATATGCTTGACCTGTCGATCCGGGAGTTGGAGAAAATTCTCTACTATGAATCATACATTATGATCGATCCCGGGAACTCCTCATACGAGCAGGGTGATGTTATCACCGAAGAGGAGTACAACGAACTTGAAGAAGCCGGCAAGCAGTTTGAGGCCCGAATGGGGGCCGATGCGGTCCACGGAGCGCTCGCTCAGATAGATATTGACGAGACGGTAGCGACACTGCGCGCACAGGTGAAGGTGGAAACTTCAGTGCAGCGCAAGAAAGATACTCTCAAGCGCCTGCGGATTTTTGAATCCTTCCGCCAGTCCCAGAACCGTCCGGAATGGATGATAATGAAGGCAATTCCGATCATTCCGCCGGACCTTCGCCCCCTGGTACCGCTGGAAGGTGGCCGTTTTGCAACCTCTGACCTCAATGACCTCTATCGCCGTGTCATAAATCGGAATAACCGACTCAAAAAGCTTATCGATATTCAGGCTCCAGAGGTCATTCTACGCAATGAGAAGCGTATGCTGCAGGAGTCTGTTGACGCTCTCTTTGATAACGGGCGCCGTACTCATTCAGTACGTGGCGATTCCAAGCGACCACTCAAGTCGCTCTCCGACCTGCTCAAGGGAAAACAGGGGAGATTCCGTCAGAATCTGCTCGGTAAACGTGTTGACTACTCCGGTCGTTCTGTGATTGTGGTAGGTCCTGAACTGAAACTGCATCAGTGTGGTCTGCCGAAAAACATGGCCCTGGAACTATTCAAACCGTTCATTATTATGAAGCTCGAAGAAAAGGGCTATGTTCAGACGGTTAAGTCGGCCAAGAAACTGGTCGAAAAAGAGCGCCCTGAAGTTTGGGACATTCTCGAAGAGATCATCGAAGATCACCCCGTATTACTCAATCGCGCTCCCACCCTGCACCGACTCGGTATCCAGGCCTTCTATCCAGTACTGGTAGAGGGCAAGGCTATCCGGCTGCATCCTCTCGTTTGTGCCGCATTCAACGCTGACTTCGATGGTGATCAGATGGCTGTCCATGTGCCCCTGTCGTTTGAGGCACAACTTGAAGCCCGCATTCTAATGCTGTCTACAAATAACGTCCTGGTGCCGTCATCGGGACGGCCAATTGCAGTTCCCTCGCAGGACATGGTTCTTGGTTGCTATTTCCTTACCAAGTTGCGCAAGGGTGAGAAGGGTGAAGGCAAGTGCTTTCATTCAGGGGATGAAGTGCTGATGGCCCTCCATTTTGACGCTGTCAATATTCACTCTCAAATTAAAGTCCTCATTGAAGGTCAACTGGTGGAGACGACGCCAGGGCGAATTATCTTCAATAATTCCCTGCCGGAGGCAATGCCGTTCTTTAACAGTGTAGCGAAAAGACGTCAACTCGAGGAGTTGGTACACGAGACGTTTAGACGTTGCGGCCACTCGGAGACCATAGCGTTTCTTGATCGCCTCAAGGAGCTCGGCTTTGAGTATGCCACCCTTGCCGGCGTGACGGTGTCAATCGATGACCTCGTCATCCCCGATAAAAAGGAGAAGATGATCCAGGCCGCCCAGGCTAAGGTGGACAAGATTCAGAAACAGTACGAGCGTGGTTACATCACTTTTGGTGAGCGCTACAATAAAGTCATTGACACCTGGACCGGCACTACCTCTGAGGTCGCCGAGGAAATGTTTAACAACCTCGCCGCTCAGGATCAGGGCTTCAATCCGATTTTCATGATGGCCGATTCCGGTGCCAGGGGTTCCAAGGAACAGATACGACAGTTGGCCGGTATGCGCGGCCTGATGGCCAAACCACAGAAAAAGATCACTGGTGGTGTTGGCGAGATCATTGAAACACCGGTTACATCGAACTTCCGCGAAGGGCTTTCTGTGCAGGAGTACTTTATCTCCACGCACGGTGCTCGCAAGGGACTGGCTGATACCGCGTTGAAGACGGCTGATGCCGGCTATCTGACTCGGCGTCTGGTCGATGTTGCTCAGGATGTTATTGTTCGCCAGATAGATTGCGAAACTATCATGGGACTTGAGGTCTCTGCTCTCAAGGAGGGTGAAGAGGTCATTGAGTCACTACGAGATCGTATTTTGGGCCGCGTGGCCCTGGAGGACGTTTTCGATCCGCTTACCGAGGAGTTGATTGTCAGTGCTGGCGATGAAATCAAGGAAGCCGAATCGATTGCAATTGAGGAAGCCGGGATTGAGAGCCTTCAGATTCGTTCAGTCTTGACATGTGAATCCGAGTACGGGGTCTGTGCCAAGTGCTACGGGAGAAATCTCGCGACTCTGAAGCTTGTTGATATTGGCGAGGCTATCGGAGTAATTGCCGCCCAGTCCATTGGAGAACCAGGCACACAACTCACTCTGCGGACGTTCCATATTGGTGGTACAGCCGCTCGTATTGCCGAGCAGTCTCAGGTCGAGGCTAAGCATGCAGGTACCCTGAAAACCGAGAATGTCCAGGTGATCGATCGTGAAGATGGAACGTCGATTATCATCAGCCGTGATGGTGTAGGTGAGGCGCAGATTATTGACGAGAATGAGCGCGTCAGATCTCGCCTTAAACTCCCATATGGTGCTCACTTGCTGGTCAAGGATGGGCAGAAACTCGCTAAAGATGACATTATCTTTGAATGGGATCCTTACACGGGCACAATTGTGTGCGAAGCCGCCGGGAAGATCAAATTCAAGGATATTATCAAGGATGTCACGGTTCGTGAGGAGATCGATGAACAGACCGGCCGTCGTCAGTTCAAGATCATTGAACATCGGGATAAGACCTTGTTCCCCACGATCCTTGTCAAGAGTTCCAGTGGTAAAACGCTGGCCAGCTACCGAGTGCCCACCGACGCGCAGTTGCAGGTTATCGAAGATCAGAAAGTCGAACCAGGTGACCATCTGGTCAAGATGCCGCGCCTTGTCTCTAAATCGCGCGATATCACGGGTGGTCTGCCTCGCGTAGCCGAGTTGTTTGAAGCTCGTCGACCGCACGATCCAGCCGTGATCTCAGAGGTCGAGGGAGAGGTCGAGTTCGGCAAGATTGTCCGAGGCCAGCAGCAGGTCATTGTGAAGGATGATATGGGGGAGAGCAGGGATTATCTTGTCCCTCACGGTAAGCATCTCATGGTTCACGCCGGGGACATCGTTATTGCCGGTGACCGCCTGTGTGAGGGTTCGGTTGATCCGCATGATATCCTCAAAATCCTTGGAGTGTACGAGGTTCAGGCCTACCTGGTGAATGAAATCCAGGAGGTTTACCGCCTACAGGGTGTGAAGATAAATGATAAGCATATCGAGATAATTGTCCGACAGATGCTGCAGAAGGTAGTTATCGATTCCCCAGGCGATACGAATTTCCTTGAAGGTGAAAGAGTCGATAAGATTAAGTTCCTTGGGGAAAACTCACGTATCATCGCCGAGGGCGGCGAACCGGCCACAGCCGAACCACTGCTCTTGGGCATTACTCGGGCATCGTTGTCTACGGAGAGTTTTATTTCGGCAGCTTCTTTCCAGGAGAATACAAAGGTCTCGACAGAAGCGGCCATTTCAGGGAAAGTCGATAACCTGCTCGGACTTAAGGAAAACGTCATTATCGGCCACCTTATCCCGGCTGGCACCGGTATCGAGAAATACCGGGGTGTCAATGTCGTGCATGAGGCGGAAGAAGTAGAAGAAGCAGAGCCAATTTTGGCTGCGGAAGGCCAGTCAGGTAAGACTATTGTGGACATTTTCAAAGAAAATGCCTAAAGTCTCTTGACAAAACAGCTTTCGTGAATAAATTGCGGGACTAATTTTGAAACGCTAGCCAGAAATGGCTAATTAGGAGCGATTTTGCCGACTATTAACCAGCTGATCCGTAAAGGACGTAAGAAGATCATCGAGAAGACGAAGGCACCTGCTATGGGAGGGTGTCCTCAGAAACGCGGTGTCTGTACCAGGGTCTATACATCCACGCCAAAGAAACCGAATTCGGCGTTGAGAAAAGTTGCCAGGGTAAGACTGACCAATCAGATTGAGGTCACCGCCTATATTCCCGGTGAAGGCCATAATCTTCAAGAACACTCTATCGTCTTGATCAGGGGCGGTCGAGTGAAGGATCTGCCGGGTGTCCGATATCATGTTATCAGGGGCACCATGGATACTTCCGGTGTGGCAGATCGCAAGCAACGCCGCTCTAAATACGGCACCAAGAAACCGAAATCATAAGATGCGAGTTAGATCGAGATGACCAGAAGAGCCAAAGCGACAAAACGGGAAGTGCGTCTGGATTCCAAGTACAAGGACCGCTTGGCAACACAGTTTATTTCCTCGCTCATGACGCGAGGCAAACGCTCCACGGCGGAGGGCCTGTTTTATAACTCCCTCGAAACACTTGAGAAGAAGTCAGGCCAGCCTGGATTGGATTTGTTTCACAAAGCCATGAATAACGTCAAGCCTGTGCTGGAAGTGAAATCTCGGAGAGTTGGTGGTGCTACTTACCAGGTACCGGTTGAGGTCCGTCAGGGCCGCCGAACCGCTCTGGCAATACGCTGGTTGATCACATACTCTCGTGCACGAAACGAAAAAACGATGGCCGATAGATTGGCTGCTGAATTTTTGGCAGCCTCAAACAATGAAGGCGGATCAGTAAAAAAGAGAGAAGATACGCACAAAATGGCCGAGGCCAACAAGGCCTTTGCGCATTTCAGATGGTAGGGCACTGTTCAGTCAGATAACTGACAGAACAGCCTCTTGTTACCAAGACTTGTTTTACCACGAGGGTTCGTATTGAACGCACGAACGAAGTAATGCTTGAGGACTGACATCTTAGGTTTTTTTCAACCCTGCTGATTGGAAATACCGGGATTCACTCTTCTGGCGCAGAGAAGTTAGAAGTAGGTTATAGGAATCAGTCAGGGTTTTGTTATGTCTGCCCAGTCGAATCTGGAAAAAATCAGGAATATCGGTATTATGGCACATATCGATGCGGGTAAGACTACGACTACTGAGCGTATCCTCTATTATACTGGCCGAACCCATCGCATTGGTGAAGTTGACGATGGTGCTGCTACCATGGATTGGATGGAACAGGAAAAGGAACGAGGCATCACAATTACTTCCGCGGCCACAACAGCTTTCTGGCGTGATCATACCATCAATATAATTGATACCCCGGGACACGTCGATTTCACGGTAGAAGTCGAACGATCCCTGAGGGTACTTGACGGTGCCGTAGCCCTGTTCTGTGCTGTGGGAGGGGTTGAGCCGCAGTCCGAAACAGTCTGGCGTCAGGCTGACAAGTACAGAGTGCCGCGCATAGCCTACGTTAATAAGATGGATCGGACTGGTGCCAGTTTTGATAGCGCTGTCAAGAAGATGAATGAACGATTTGGCACGAATTGCGTACCGATAACGATTCCAGCCGGTGAAGGTGAGATGTTTAGCGGGGTCGTAGATCTTCTGACTATGAAGTTCAGGGTTTTTCATGAGGATTCTCAGGGCACGACATTCGATGATCTGCCGGTTCCGAACGATATGCTTGATATGGCCAATGAGCATCGTGAGGTCCTTTTCGAGGCAGTTGCAGAAGTGGATGATTACCTTCTGGAACAGTTCCTCCATGAGCAGCCGCTTGACCAGGAGAGGGTTTATTCCGCTGTCCGTCGAGCCACTATTGCACTGAAAATGGTGCCGGTTCTCTGTGGTTCTTCCTTCAAAAACAAGGGAATCCAGAAGCTCCTTGACGCTATAGTCGATTTTCTCCCTTCGCCGCTTGATATGCCGCCAATTGAAGGCACTCACCCTGATAAGCCGGAAAAGGAACTTTTGCGCAAACCGGACACAGCCGAACCGCTCTCCGCTTTGGCGTTCAAGATTGCCACCGATTCATACGTCGGGCGTTTGACTTATCTGCGAGTGTACTCTGGAGAAATCAAGGCCGGCTCCTACGTGATGAATCCTAACAGCCGGATCAAGGAGCGCGTGGCGCGACTCATGCGGATGCACTCTAACAAACGAGAAGATATCAAAGTAGCGCACGCCGGTGATATTGTCGCCGCCATTGGATTCCGCAAGACGACAACGGGTGACACTCTTTGTGATGTCAAACACCCTATTGTTCTTGAGCGGATGTCCTTCCCGGAACCGGTCGTGATGGTTTTTATCGAGCCCAAGACCCAGGCGGATCAGGACAAACTGAACGATGCTCTGGTAAAGCTGGCCGAAGAGGACCCGACTTTTGTGGTACGTGTAGACGAAGAAACCGGTCAGACAATTATCTCCGGGATGGGCGAACTGCACATTGAAGTTCTTATAGATCGATTGACACGCGAATTCGGGGTCCAGGCAAATGTCGGACGGCCTGCGGTCGCCTATAAAGAGACTATTACTCAGGAAGTTGAGTGCGAAGGTCGATTCGTTCGCCAGAGTGGTGGCAAAGGGCAATACGGTCATGTCAAACTCAGGATACGCCCCACTGATGATGACAGCGCCTTCAAGTTTGAGAGCAAGATTGTTGGGAATGCTATTCCCCGTGCCTTTGTTCCGTCGGTGGAGAGAGGTGTCGTAGGGGCAATGGAACACGGTGTCATGAGCGGATACCCACTTATCGGAGTGCACTGTGAGCTCATCGATGGCAGTTACCACGATGTGGACTCCAGTGAGATCTCCTTTAAGGTGGCTGGATCAATGGCCCTTCAGAATGGTGCTCGCAAGGCTGGCCCTGTTTTGCTGGAGCCGATTATGAGTGTTGAGGTTGTCGTACCGGAGACCTATATGGGATCCGTGGTCGGGGATCTCAATTCACGTCGAGGAAAGATTAACGGTATGCTGCCCCGCGATGGAGTTACCGTGGTCGCTTCCTCTGTCCCGCTTTCGGAGATGTTTGGCTATGCCAATACGCTTCGCAATATATCGCAGGGACGCGCTGTATTTTCGATGGAGTTCGCCAGGTACGCCAAAGTGCCGGCTGAAATATCGATTAAGATGTTGGATAGAGTTACTGTCTGAGCAGGAGGTGTCGTTGAGATGGCGAAGGAGAAGTTTGATCGCAGTAAGCCGCATGTGAATGTGGGAACGATCGGTCACGTTGATCATGGTAAGACGACGTTGACGGCGGCGGTAACGATGGCGATGGCGCAGAA
>QNAF01000110.1 GCA_003641405.1 Candidatus Zixiibacteriota bacterium
GACGTAATGGTCGTCAAGTGATTCGACCACCGAGTGCTCCATGTGCATGGCAGCAGCAGTCATCCGTTTTGCCAATCGGATCAGTCCATCGAAGTTACCGGACTTCAGCGCCGGAATCAGTAGTCGTTCCGGTTGTCCAAATCCACCCGTAAGAGCGGTGAACCGTGATGCTTCGTCTGGCGGCAGACGCAACCACCAGAAAGGGATCATGCGTGCGGGACGGGGGTCATCGAATTCAACAACTTCGATCTGAGAAATTGAACGGTGATTGCAATTGAGCATCTTCAACTCGTGGCAGTTGTCGCAGATATAGACGTACGATAGTTGCGGCGGTAAGTCGACTCCGCAAGTTGTGCATCGGTGGAAATCAACATCCAGTTGACCGAAAGCAATCTCCGGCGGTTCTTCGTATTCGTCGTTATCAATGTCAATCTCCATCAGGTCATGCGAGAAACTTCCGGCATGCGCTTCTTCTCCAAAATCGTCGCCGTCGAAATCAAAGCCACCCAGGTTGATGGAGAGTCCCACGTTGCCAATCTGAATTGAAGGCGCGTCTGATGGTTCTTCATCGTGCATGTGTGATTCTGATTCAGGAAGAACCGAGCCGACAACCCTGCCGGTCAACCCATCGAGTGCGAAACGGCGATAGGACGGGCTGTAGGATTCGACAATATAGAACGGAAAATGTATCAACGAGAAAACAGGATCGAACAGCCGGGTGATATTTCTGCCGAAATCCGGAGAGTCAATCGATCCCACGGTGGCCAGCGCCAGTTTGACTTTCTGAAGTACGGCTTCCCAGGGTCGCATGACGGGAAGGACATCGAAACCCTCCTCGATATTGTCATGACTGAACGGAAGGATCGTGATTGTTTCGGATCGCATACCCAGCGTGTCGGGGACGCTCTTCATGGGCGCTCCGGCACCGACAGTTACCTCGTAAGGTGACACCGTGATGTCCGACTTGTTGGATGATACTTCGACTTCCTGCCCGGACCCGGACCCGGTGTCGGAATAGTAGGTGCGCTTGTGTGTTTTGTTGCGCAGTTTCAGGAGGGTGGCGTCAACTTTCCAGTAGGGGTAGTAGAGACGTTTGATCATCAACTGTGAGTCAGACAGCGGCAGGGAGTTTTTCTTGAGGTGACGGTCAAGATGAAATCGCACCTCGCTGTCACTGAGAGTGCTTTGCACCATGTAGGCCACCGGGCAGTCCGGCAGCAGCACTCTCAACACCGAGCCGCAGTGCTCACATTCCGTAACAAAGAAATCAGCATCGAGATCCAGGTCGCCGCCGCAACCGGGACAGCCGACGCCAATGAAAAAACCGCGCTTAGGCCTGGCTGTCGCTGTCGTCACTGTCTACCGCCTTGCCGCATTCACCACAGAACCTGGAGCCGGAAATCAACTCGGCGTTGCAGTGCGGACACACCAGTTTGCTATCCAGTTTGAACCCGCAGTGAAAGCAGAAGCTGGCTTCGGTCGGAAGCGAGTTGTTGCAAGACGGACAGTTGTTCTGGGCAACCATCTGGTGACCACAGCGGTAGCAGTAGCGCGACTGTTCCGGCGTGTCGGTGTGACATTTGGGGCACGTAACAGTAGGCACCGGCTCCCGTTTCAATTCGGTCTGTTCGGGCGAGAACACTTTGTTCAACATGCCGGGGATCATGAGACCGACACCGGCCGCCATCCCCATTCCGGCACCACCTGCCGCAGCTCCGCCGGGAACGCCAAGACCTTTGGCCATTTCGAATTTGAGAAACTTGTCCAGATCACCCACGGCCTCAAGGCCGGACCGCTGGTCGATCATTTTAGAGACTTCCTCCGGCGGCGTAATCGATGAAATATAGAAATCGACCAGTTCAAGTCCGTATTTCTCAAACTCATTCTTCACGACCTGTTTGAACTTCTCCGCCATCTCCGTGTAAACCGACGGAAGGTCAAGGATTGACTCTAGGTCTTCACCAAGAAGATCGTTCAGCCTGGCAATGATAACGTCGCGAAGGTAGTCCTGTATCTGGTCGGTTGTGTACCGGGACTGGCGACCGACAATCGAGTTTAAGAAAAGAGCCGGTTCGGTAATGCGCATGGTGAAAGCGCCGTGTCCGCGCAGCCGAATCAAACCTAATTTGCTGTCCTTGAAAGTCACGGGGTGTTTGGTGCCCCACTTCAACTCCGTGAAGACCTTCAGGTTGACAAAGTAGGCTTCCGCCCTGAATGGCGAGTTGAACCCAAACGGGAAAGCCGCCAGCCGGGTCAGGATAGGGATGTTCAGCGTTGTCAGCGTATGTCGGCCGGTGGTGAAAGAGTCAGCGGCGTGGCCGTTCTTGAAAAAGATCGCCATCTGGCTGTCCCGAACGATCAACTGGGCGCCGAGTTTGAAGTCGGCAGAGCCTTCCTGCGGTATACGGAAAATCATCTCGTTACCGGTTTGGTCAACCCATTCAATTACTTCGATAAGAAGTGACATATCCTCTCCTGTGCTTATGAAAATCCAGAGCTTTCCCCAGTTATCGACAGGAGACAGGAGGGGCTTTAATGGGGGCTACAAGGCAGTCTGCAGGTCAGTGTTCCGACACGCCAGAGGCGGGGGAAATGTGGCAGATGTGGACATCTGCCAGCCACTGTAAACACCTCGGCCCCTGACAAGTCTAACCCCAGAAAGATGTCGGGTTTCTCACCCCAACGGACAATGCTCGGAAGGCGGCCTACTGTTGCTAAAACCAGAGCCTCAATGGGCATTGCATCCCGAAAATGAATTGCGACTTAGTCATGAACCTTTACTAATCATCCTGTTCGCTTGGTGCATGCTTTCTCTCACTTGGCTGAAATTGTCCCACGCTGTATGCGCAATGTCCTCGGCAAATCGGTTCCATTCGTCTTTGCTGAGCTTCACGAACCACTCAACATCGTTCCTAGCCTCTTTACGTGAATCGAACCTCACATACTGTCCCATTGGACTGTGGGGATGCCCTTTTTCTAGCTGTCGCGAGAAACGCTCGTATTGAGGATCTTCTTCAAAAACGGAGAATGCTTCCGTTGCCCCATACTTGTATACTGCGAAGTGGAGAATGGGAGGAGCGGGCCTGGTCTGTTGAGAAACAGTGTATCTGTAGGATGGCGCATCAGCTTTGACTGATTTATCACATATATCAAGGCCATACCAGTTATCTACAACTTCCAGATCACGGTCACCCGATTTCCTATCCCGGAGTTGCCACGTCTTTTCCAAGCTGGCTTCATACAATCGTTCCCGGAGATACTCCTCAATCTTTTCCCAAAACCTTTCCAAGAGTTCCGTCTTCACAGCGACAATGTGATTTGCTATATCAAGCGCAACTTCCAAATTCTCTGGTTGCGTCAAGTAGGCCGTTAGCTCTTTCTCTGATCTCGTTTGCAACCTGTGCCTCCTATCTAGACTCTTTACAACTTCGTAATACTGCTCTAATACAGTGCAAACCCTGGTTGGCGTCGACGGAATGAGTTTACAGCTTTTCACTATGATTTTGGAAATATCTTCCGTGTAGGACATCCGCGTATACGTAACTCCTTCCGATTTAGATTTGTTACCTTTAACTGTTAAGTAGATTAATGCCCGATTATCAAAATCCTGCTTCTGAGAATCGATCCAGTCGGAGTATTTTTTCAGTTGTTTATGCTGCTCTTCAGCATCAATCTTATTTTCAATAACAATCAGAACAGAATTGGCAGGGTCAGGACCGCGATACTCCAGAACAATATCCATGCGACCAACCAGAAAGATACCTCGGTCACTAGTTGTGATATTCCTCTCAACACCTATGCTCCAGTTGTCCCATATGTAGTCCTTCACCGGGATGTGAGAACACCCAGGCTTCTGACATATTTCTTGGAGGAAGCTTTTTAAGAAGACCTCACCCTGTCCGTGAGAACCATTTGGGTTGAAAAGCTCGGCAAGCAAAGCACTATGAGACAACTCTCTTCGCTTAACTCCGAGGGCCTGAAAAATATTGAAGTCACAGGCATTTGTCTTGCTATATGAGATCACTTTCTGGCGCCGATTTCCCCAGCCTAACTTAAGCTTCTCAAACGAACGTTTGAATTCTTCAAATGTCTGCAACTGTGGATCAGTCACTTGTTCCCTCCATTAGCGTAATCGGTTTCACGACCGTCACATACTCCAACCAGCTCGCCACCCATGCGCGGAGTTCGTCCGAGACCACAACCATCATCTCAAGGGTCAATGAACCGTCACGGTGGCGTCTCATTTTCTGGCTGGGATGCCAGACGCGTTCGGCTATCACCTCGGCGATTCTGGCATCGAACTTCAGGACGATTTTCCCTGGTTGCTGACCCTCATATCCGAAAATGCCGATCCTCCCCTCGCGCAGTTTCTCAAGACTGAAGTTGGACTTCCTGCTGAATACAGCCTCGGTGACCACGACGCCCCTGATTCGCTGAACCGGCAGAAAGACGTACTTGTCGTATTTGAGTAGATGCACTACCACATAAAGTGCTCCCTTGTGAAAAAGCAGCATGTACGGGTGAGCATCGAATTCGCTCACACTGTCTTTCCACGTAGGCTTGTACTGTAACTTCGTGACAAAGCGTTTTCTGATCGCTTCCAGTAACTGATCGATGATGCCGGCAAACGGTCGGTAGTCTATGTAACCCGTCCACGTTACACCGAACATGTTATGAAGCTGGGCATCTTCAGACTCAGCAACCACGTCCTGCGGATACAACTGCTTCGCCTTGTCAAAAAACACACTGGCGTCCTTCTCAAGTAGTGTGCCATCAAACAGAGTAGCAAATGTCTTCACGAACGTTGCAGCGGCAATTTCCCTGGACTGAAACATCACGGGAATGAAGCGCAGATACCCAGGCTCGATAGACCAGATCAGTTGCCTGCCGACACCGGGTCGCGTGGTCAGTGGTATGTTGGCGCTGGAAAGCTCAACCAGGTCCCGCTGCAGTGTGCGTTTGGAAACTCGACCTTCAAAGAAGCGATGAAGCTCATCCACGGATACGTGGTTCTTTACAGATAGCCGTTGGAGTATTCGGATAAGCCGTTCGATTTGCTTGGTTTGAGCCATCGCAACACAAGCTACAATGCGACGTGGCAAGGCGCAATCGCTTTTCTATTTCAACAGTGGCTCGTCTCGCAAGAGAGCGGCTTCACCGAGGATGTAGTCCCTGACGTTGGGGGCTAGCCGGTAGCTGTATTCTTTGTCTGTGTCAATTTCCTCCCTCTTTACGAATATTCCCAACCTGACTAATCTTGAGTTTTTGGAAAGAGGTTTACGATCTAAGCAGAATGGGGACTCATCCGGAGACAATATGACGCTATTGCGAAGAACGGGGTACTCGACCGGCTTATCGCCAAGATGAAGATCGTACATAATCACCAGTTGTTCCTGGGTTGTCAGCGCATGTTTGTCGATGAGTTGCTGCAGCGGAATTGGAATCTCGGTGACCGTGAGACGCCTTGCAATTCGCTCCATCTCTCGTTGCGCGCCGACGGCGCCGTGAACCGCGTAACTGTAGGCCCATCGCATCTGGAAGTTCATCTCTGCGTTTTCCGCATAATCAAGTGCTGCCTCCCAATCGTTCAGAAACTCGATGTTACTTGCATACGGTCTGTGTCCATAGTGCCCTTGCGTCATCTTGTCACAGACAATGCATGCGAGAGCATATCGTGACAGATACACATCGTCGTCGTACATGTCTGTGATGTTCCCGTAGCCGAGCATCTGCTGCGCAACCGTGACCGGTTTGCCTGCATAACTATTCGTACGGACTCCCTCTTTCTCAACCAGGCGCCTGATGATATCAAGTCCCTCAGAGAGAGGAACGCTTGTATCGAAAACATCGCGGAGAAGGTCCCTGACTCTCGGATGATTGTCCTCTCCTTGCCGTTCCCTCTGGTGCGACAATAGCTTCGCCACAATTATGATGTCTACAACATTAAGCGGGAGTTTGTTGATCAGTTGATCCTTGACGAAGTTGATCTTCTTGAGAAGCTCCTCGGGCATATCCGGGTTCTTACAGTTGTTAATACGCGCCCCTTTCTGAAATGCTTCCTCAATACGAAACAGTTCCGGGTTCAGGTCGAATCTCTTGTCCATAAGTTCTCTTTAGTCTGAATGTTCAGAACACGAGATAAGCCTCGGGTGCGTCAGATGGTGTCGCATGTTGATTTTTTCTCACGGAGCAGCAGGAAGATGTCGGGTTTCTCACTCCAACGGATGATGCTCGGAAGGCGGCTTACTGTTACTATTGTAACTACCGAGATAATTGGCGGGTTCGAAGACGGACCCGCCCAGGGCAGAAAACGCAGATTGTTGAATGGCAGTGGTGCAGAATCCGCTTGTCAGGCGGGTTTGGCTTAGGTAGAATGACAGAGCCGCTGGAAGTCGTGTCTTCGGCTGCCAACGATTCTGTTTTTGTACTTGATGCTTGATTGAGATACACATGGCAAAGAACAATCCCGTCGAAGAAGCTTACCGAACAATCCTGAAGTCGGTCGGGGAAGACCTTGACCGAGAAGGACTGAAAAAGACACCTTCACGCGCCGCTGACGCCCTGCGTCACCTGACTCGCGGATATACCGAAGACCCGGTGACAATCATCGACGGGTCTTTGTTTACAGCAGACACTGACGAAATGATTATCGTCAAGGATATTGAGTTGTACTCACTCTGCGAACATCACCTGCTGCCGTTCATTGGCAAATGTCACGTGGGCTATCTCCCCGGCAAATCGATCATAGGTTTGTCAAAGATTGCCCGGGTAGTGGATATCTTTGCTCGCCGCCTGCAGGTTCAGGAACGGCTCACCAGGCAAATCGCTGACACGTTGATGGAGCGGCTCGACGCCGTTGGGGTTGGGGTTGTAATCGAGGCCCAACATCTCTGCACTATGATGCGCGGTGTGGAGAAACAGAACCTGATTATGAAAACTTCCTGCCTGCTGGGTGGTCTCCGCAACAACCCCAGCACCCGTGCAGAGTTTCTCGATCTTATCAGGTAACGATAGTATTCACCGTGGTTGGTTCCGACCTACAAGAAGTGCCCCACAGCCCTCGTACAAGGGCTTGTTGATAAACCCTATAGCAGTGTTGTGTCGGGTCTTGATTCCGCAAAGCGGAATTGTGACCCGACACGTAACATCATGTCACATAACAGAGTCAGGTCTCACAAACCTGCTATCGCAGATTTGAAGGACCTGACTCAACTCAGGGGAATGACTTTTTCAACAAGCCCACAAGGGTGGGTCCGTCTTCGAACCCACCGTATCCTACGAGCGGTGGTGTCAGATTCAAAAAGAAAACCCCGCGCCTTTGACAGTGCGGGGTTTCTTTGTATCAGTTACTGAAGTATGGTTTCCTGTGGCGCTAACTTACAGGAGATCGTTTGTCCACCAGATCAGATTCTCAGCGAGACCCGGTGCGTAGCCGATTTCCTCGAACCGGAGTTTGCCTTCGCGATCAATGACGCACAGGTACGGTATACCCCTGATTCCATAAGCGGCAGCAAGAGAATCGGTTCCGTAGAGCAGCGTCATAGCGTAGTCATTATCACTCATGAACCTGGCTGGTTTCCTCTTGCCCGATTCCCAGATATCGACGGAGAACACGAGCACGTCCTCAGGAGCGTGATTCTTCACGAAATCGTCTATCACCGGCATCGCACTTCGACAAGGGGAACACCAGGTCGCCCAGAAATCAAGTACAAGAACTTTGCCGCGCAGATCGGCCAACCGAACGGTATCGCCGTTGACATCCTGCAACGACCAGTCGGGTGCATCCCTGTCCAGTTTTGCGGCCAGGGCATTTTTCTTCCGATCAGGCTCTCCCTTGTCCCAATTGGCCTGATAGGTGGCGATTATCTTCTCCCAGCGGGTATCTTCAGCCAGTACTGCCAGATCGGCATCATCCATGGTGGCCGCTACATTGTCCCAACCTCTCTTGCCCGCGTCGGTCAGATACTGAAACGCATTGTCTTTATCTCCCATCAGCGAGTAGGCGCAGGCAATATCGTACAGCTTGCCGGAGTCTTTATTGAAACCCTTCTGATTTTTCTGATAGTCAATTATTTTCTGGTAGGCACCGGAACTTGCAAGAGCTCTGACATAATACGACTCGATCTTAGAATCTCTATCGTTCTTGTCAAACCACCCCTTCACAATACCGGCATCGACAAATGCTTCCACGGCAGCTCTGGCATCGTCCAGTTTCTCCGACCTGATATAGAGTTCCGCAAAGTCCATCTGTGAAGCCCAGCGCGCCTCAAGAGAATCTCCGATTTTCAGCGTTTCAAGAGCTTCGTCATACAACCCCTTGTAGAGTTGTAGATTGTGGATATGCGCAAGCCGCTTGTTTTGTATAGGCTGCATTTCGCTCAGTTTCTCGATAATGCCTTCGTCGTCAGGCAAAGTGACTGCGATTTCAGCAGCATCGGCGTCAGCACGGTCGGCATCAAACAGA
>QNAF01000111.1 GCA_003641405.1 Candidatus Zixiibacteriota bacterium
GTGGCGTCAGGTGTCTCTGCCTGACGCCCCTCCGGATTCCCCCGACTGCCAGGCAGGGACACCTGGCAGCACCGCCGCTCGAGTATGAACATTTGGAAGTAGTGACTTTTTCAACAGGCCCCAAGCTGTGGGGCACCTGGCCACGTGGATTAGTGTAATGCTTCCGGCGTGAGATCGACGCACAGCGATGCTTGTCTTCTCTCCTGTGCAATCGTATATTAGCAGCTTCATTGTCGCGTCAGGAATTGCAGTTGCTGAAATTCGTTAAGTCACACCCGCTCATGTCAGTCATGCTGGTCGCAGTTGCGTTACGGCTGGTGGCGGTTCTGCTCTCCAAGGGATACATGGCATCCGATGACCATTACGAAACCGTAATGGTTGCATCCAACTGGCTGTGTCGCGGGTTCTACTCTGATGAGGGTCTCCTGTTCTGGGGCGACAGTTCGCCGGCAGCAATCAACAGGTTCCCTCTTTACACGATGTTTCTTCACCTGATAATGCGATGTTACTACTGGCTTGGCGTGGAGACACTCGACACCATGATGTACGGTGTTCGTCTGGTGCACGCGTTACTCTCTCTCATCACTGTCTGGGCCGTCTACCGCATTGTTGCCCTTGTCAGCAGATCACCCGGCTGGGCCGCAATCGCGGGGTTGATAGCAGCGGCACACGGATTGATGCCGTTTCTGTCGGTGCATTGTCTTATCGAAATGGTCGGCGGGCATTTCCTTGTCGCTGCGTTCTACCTGATCTATCGCTACAACGACGACGAGAATCAGAAGTGGCTGTTCTGGGCAGGCATCCTGACCGGGTTGGCCTGGATGATCAGACTGCAAATTGCGGCCGCGGCGCTTCCGATCCCGTTCATGCTGTGGTGGGACAACAGACAAATCAAGCCCGCTGCTTACTATTGTGTCGGTGTCCTGGTAATGGTTCTAATAGCGGGAGTGGCGGACTACTTCGTGGTTGGTTCCTTTCTGCGGACAATGCTCAACCAATTACAGACCGGTCACGGGCAGTTGTATTCAACAATTCCCATGTTATATATTGCGGTAGTATTCCTCTTTCTCATACCACCGTTTTCAGCAGTGGTGTTATGGATGGGATTCAACAAAACGCTGTGGCGGGAACATCGCCTGATAATCGTGTCCATTGCTACGTTCATACTCATTCATTCGTTAGCACCCAATAAGCAGGAGCGTTTCATGCTGCCAATCGTTCCGTTGCTTATGGCAGTTTCCGTGCTGGCGGTGTGGTATCATTTCCGTGCCCGTGGCTTCTTTTCCCGTCACAAATATCTGTTTTACTCAGTCGTGGGAGTGTCATTAATCGTGAATATGGCATTGCTTGGCGTATTCACTGTCAACTACGGCCACAAAGGGTTAGTGGAGCCGATGGTCATTGCACAGCAGATGGATCCAAAACCACGTGTTGTGCCAATATGCACGCAGACGTTTCAGATCTATCCATTCGACTACGGTGGAATCTGCCCGATACGGTACCATGTTGTTTTCAAGTGGTCTGACCTGGAAGGATTCGTTCCCCGACAGGACGGTTCTGATCTCTTTTTTCTGTATCCGAAGTCAGAGAATGATCTTGCCTGGCATCTGGACAGCCTGAGTAACCGTGTTGGTGAAATCAAGCGAGTGTTCCATGTCGGCCCGTCGGTTGTCGATCGTGTGTTGCATTTCCTGAACCCGAAATACAACCCTACCCACGAGGTCTGGGGCTACCGTTTGATCCGCGACCCAATATCGGAAACAGAAACAACACCTGCACACCACATGTAGATGATTTCCTGCGGGAGAACGGGAACATTCTGGATGTTGAACGATCATTTGCCTGTTATTTCGAAGCGGCAGGCTCGGTATGTATGGTGGAAGGCGGTAGTGATTGTCGGGATGGTTCGTATACGACGATTCCCTCGTTTTCAAGGTGTACTCTAAGTCCGTGATCGCTTGCTTCAGATTCAGACAGTCGGTCCTTTGTCTCGGCAAAGACATAGGCGAACTGCTCATCAGCGTGAAGGAGCCTGGACGCCTCAGTAAAGTCGCTCACCTGCAGCATGTCCGAACGCCAGTACCAGCTTGTCTTCGCCACGTAATGCCAATGAGGGCTGTCGTCACGAACAAAGAGTCCCTGTCGGGTAGAATGGTTTTGAAGAAGGGTGTGCATCGTATCAGTTGCTTCGTAAATTTCAGGCAAACGAATCCGATGTACCTTCATTCCTGACGTGATAACTCCTACTGCCAGCAGACTCCACACAACCAGAAACCCTACTCCGATTCTTCTCACATACGTTTCCCGAATCACAGCCGACAACGCGATGGCGGCCAGAGGAGCGGACAGGGCGTAAGCGGGACAGAAGTAGTGATAGTAAAGTAAGTACGCCTTGGAGCAAAACACGGCAAACGTAAAGAAAGCAATTGCCGTCGGGAACAGCAGTGTCATTTTTCTCTTCAACATCAGATAAATCCCGAACGGCAACAACACAATGAACGGGAGATACAGATTGCCGAACCGGTACATGAAGTACCACCATTCATGGCCTTCACGTCCCCCTCCCGTCCAGTGACTCCAGATTTGAGAGGCAAAGTAGCGTTGTGTGAAAACTCCGTCGGCATAAATCTGGTCCAACAGAAGATGGATGCAGATTAGAGCAAGGCCGAGGGCAGGTACAAGCCAAAACCTTGCGGATTTGAGCCAATCCCTCCTGATGAACAGAGCCGTGACCGCCAGGGCAATCCAAACCGGCGCCGAGACGACTCCCTTGGACAAAAAGGCACAACCGAGTGCCACACCCGTGATAACGCTGATTCTCCACCTTCGGTCATTGTTTTGCATCCGGGCAATGCCCCACAATGTCACCAACATGAAGAAGCTCAGGGGAACATCCAGAAGGCTCGTGTTGCCGTTTTGGATGAAATTGTAGGTCAGCAAGAGAACCAGGCCCGAAAGAAAGCCGTACGCTGAACTCTTGATTTCCTTCCCCAGGTAAAAGGTCGCCATGATAGCCCCAAGTGTACAGAAAGCTCCGAATACTCGTGCTGTTGTATCACCGGCACCGAGCAATTTGAAAACGAGAGCATCGGCCCACATCACAAGAGGCGGATGTGTTGTGAACTGCTCATGGTAAAAAGCTGTGTAGGTGGGATCGAACCAACGGCCCTGCTCCACCATATTGCGTGCGATTACAGAGTAGGTGGCCGAATCGAAATTGATGCCGTCCTGAGTAAAACCCAGTGAGAGATAGATAATGGTTGCCAGGAACAGTACCAGTGAGGGACGCGATTCAAAGAAACCTATGATGACCTTCATGGGCCGGTTCGACTCCCCCGGTACATGCCCGGCAGTCGGATAAATCCGTCACAGTGTCGGGCGGAGATATAAGACATCATCACATGTGGGCGGTTTCTCAACAACCTGTTGGAGCCGCTCATACCCATCTGATGAGAAATATGCACTTGGCCTTGTTAGTTGTGAACGTACTTGCCGAGGATCCGATTCATCCGGGAAGTCATCTTCGTATTGGACAGGACCTCGGTGGCGCCAGCTTTGAGGGCAGCATCCATCTGGTCCACAAGTATCGTTGGTGAATAGCAGACAATTGGAATCTCTTCGGTGACCTTGTATGACCGGAGTTTGTTTATCAGCGAAGGTGCTTCAATCCCGTTTAGATTGAGGTCAATGATGATTAATTCCGGTCGCAGATCGTGAGCCTTGGTGAATATGTCATTCGAACGTATAGCCTTGATTCCCTCGGCTTCCAGACCGTCCAGAATAGACATAATCTTGGATGTAAAAATCATGTTGTTTACTGCCAAGATAACTTTTTTGCTCATTTCCACCCTTCCTAAACATCCGTATCAAACGAGGGCAACTCCTTGCGAACTCACAGTATAAGCAATTTTGGCCAAAAAGTGAAGTAATGTCTCAATAAAAGTGATTATTGCCAGTACTCTGACTAGCTAACATGTTGTCACCCAAGGGATACCGGTCTGTCCAAAATTCTATTATGGGCTTCGAACTGCCAGTGAGTTTTTGTTGATTTGGGTGTTTTCGAGGCTCAGATGGTAAACTAGAGTAGCTCCACGGGCTCTTTCTGCGTATCGGGTAGGGCTTGTCAAACCGAGTCTGGCCAAAGTTTGAAACTTGCCCGTAACAGGGTTCAGGCTGTAATATTCGGAGGTAGATTGTTTGATCGGTCAGCACAAAGAATTACACACCAACTCGCGAGGTTGTCTGATTTGAAACCCTTAAAGCATCTGCTCATATTACTGGTTCTGGCGGTTGTGATAACGCTTGTGGCTACAGGCCCATCGGTTGCAGGAGAAAAGAAATCATCGGGAAAGAAATCAACCGCTACGAAAAAAATCTGTATCACGTTCGATGAGGTCCCGTTGGCGGTTTCTTTCGGCGACGCTGATCAAGACGCTATTACCTACTTGATCCTGGAGGCGCTCAAGCGCCATGACGTGAAGGCGACCGGATTCGTTGTTGGTGAACAAATGAAAGACTCGTTCGATGTTCTCGGACAGTGGCTCAACGGTGGTCACGGTCTCGGCAACATGACATTTTCGGGTCAGGACTACAACCGGCTCGGTCCGGAGCAGTTTATCGGTGATATTCGTAAAGGTGCGGAAGCACTTGAACCGATGCTTTCCGGGTTTGGTCAGAAAAAGCGGTATTTTCGTTTTCCGTATCTTCATTATGGTGACAACGTTGAACGTCGCAAGGCCGTCACATTATATCTTGATGAGCTAACCTACGTGGTGTGCCCGGCTACCGTCATACCGGAAGATTACCTTCACAATCTCACACTGATAAAAATGGGCAAGGAGCCGGACTCGACCAAGTTTGTGCAACTTCTCAATGACTACATCAATCACGTTCTCGATGAACTGGAAAGACAGGAGCAACTGGCTCGGGAGATTGTCAGTCGTCCAATCAAACAGATACTACGGCTGCGCACCAATCGTCTCAATGCAGTTTACCTTGATGAATTATTGAGTGCCCTTGAGAACACGGGGTACAAGTTCATCACGCTCGACGATGCTCTCAAGGACAAAGTCTACAGTATCCCCGAAGGTTACTACGGTCTGAAAGGTCTCAGTTACCTCGAGATGATTATCAACAGCGACCCCGACCTCGTGCCGGCGCAGTAGCTTTCTCTCTGGCAGAACCGCGTACACAAAAAACCACAGCAAGCTGTGGGGAACGTCTCTACCGGAAGAGCTCCCAGGATATCAGGTTGTACTCATCGAAAACATCAGCAACTATTATATGGCCGAACTGGTCGATCAGTTCAACGTCAAGCAGCGTCACTGATCTTCGGGCCAGTCCGAATTCCGATACATAGTCGTAGAAGATAATATTGTCATCGTACAGACTGTCGTTGTCGTTATCTCGCAGCCATTGGATCTCAAAACAACCCAGGTCACCGGCGGGCACGGTCATGATCTCGTAGCCGGTTACTTCTTTGTCGGTGAAACTGGTGTCGTTCTGTGTATATTCCCAGGCAGAGCCAATTGCAATAGGGTACTCAAGCGCCAGCACCGGCGGGTCCGCGGCAAGTTTTGATCCCGGTCTGCCGGAGAACTCGATAAGTTCATTCTGTACCGACTGCAGGAGTTCCCGTACTGAGCTATACTGCTGTCCTTCGAACGAGCAGGGGTACGAGCCGCCGTCAGATGCCGGAAGGGCATCACCCGTTCCGTCGATACCGAGCAGGTATAGACCGCTGTCGGACTGGTGGTAGTACGTGTGGCTGCTGTCGAGAATGCCCTGGTTCAGGTTGGCCCATGTCTCGCGGAACTCGTAGGCTGGCTGCTGTGGCCATGTTGGATCAACCCGAATGACTTCCAAAACGTAGTAGGAAACTTCAGAGTAGTGAATGCCATCGCCATCGATCAGTAACTCCCGCCGATATTCCCAACGGTTGCCAATGCCCACCGGGAACGTGATTCCCGTGCGTGTGACGAAACTCCACGTCTGCGATCGTGCAAATCCGGTTCTGGTGGATGCCGCGACTGCCCAGTAATAGGTAGTGCCCGGAAGAAGTGGACCCGGATTGTAGATGGTGTCTGTCAGTGAAGTGGCCACAACCGGTGGGGCACTGGTGGTGCCGAAGTAGACATTGTAGGTGGTAGTACTGTCGCCAAACGCATTCCAGACAAACAGCGGGTGCAGGGCAACATCGGTATCGAACGGCAGAACCCTGGTTGGGCCGGGGATGGGGTTCAAATCGGGAGAATCAGCAGGGTTAGCATTCTCTTCGCCGCACCCGAGGGCAAAGAGCACGAAGCAAACGGAAAACAGATATGCGAAACGAATAGACCTGGCACACTTCATCACTACCATTCCTTCTTTTGAACCAACAGGTTTGTACTACCGGAAGAAGGTTCGTTATTGGCCTGACTGTCAACTAATTTAGGCGTTGCGACGCTGCTATTGATGAATGAGATAGAGGGGACGTTAGCAGGCTGTTGAAAAATCGTTCGCATGCGGTGGTGTCAGGTGTCTCTGCCTGACGCCTCTAGGGAAGTGACACCACTGCAGATTATTCGAACATTTCAAACACCTGAGGCAGGCAGTCGATCATGTCACCGGCTATCATGGCGCGCGGTGTGAGTTCTTCAGCGGCGAAATCTCCCGCCAGGCCGTGTACGTACACTCCGGTAACGGCGGCGTCGATGGGTCGCATTCCCTGGGCAAGGAACGAGCCGATAATTCCTGAGAGCACATCCCCGGAACCTCCAGTAGCCATACCGTTATTCCCGGTAGGATTGAGGAAACAAAAACCGTCCGGTCCGGCAACGAGAGTAGGAGAGCCCTTCAGTATCAGCACAAGGTCATGCTGTGAAGCGAACTCTATCGCGACGTCAATTCGTTTTTCGATATTGTCCGGTACGGCAGTTTCGGTGAGACGTTGGAACTCGCCCGGGTGCGGCGTTAACACCAGCGGTGAGGGACAGCCTTTGACGATATCGAGATGCCCTGCCAGTGCGTTGAGACCGTCCGCATCGATTATCGCCGGGCGCTGCAGGTTAGAGACCAGTCGTCTGATCAGTTCTTGTGTTTCGTGGTGTTGTCCGATCCCGGGACCTATCACGAGAGCATTATTTTCGCTTGCCAGTTTTCTTATTTCCCCAATGCCTCTGAGGGCGAGAACACCCTTTTTTGCGACGTCAGGAAGTGGGTGTGTCATGACCTCGGTGAGTTTCCCTGCCAGTACAGGCTGTGTTGTTGCCGGACAGGCAACACGGCACAGGCCACAGCCACTTCGCAAAGCGCTTTCTCCAGCCATCGCGGCCGCACCGGTCATGCCGGTCGATCCGGCGATTACCAGAAGGCGACCGAAATCACCCTTGTGTCCGTCCGGTCTCCTGAGTGGCAGAAGATCCGACACGAGGTCTTCCGTGATGAGATCGCACTTGAGTGGGAAAGATTCCACAACGTCGTCAGGGATACCGATCGGGACAACTTCAACGTTTCCTGCAAGTTCCCGCCCGGGTGTGACAAACAGGCCGAACTTGGGAAGGGCCAGGGGGTATGAGTAGTCAGCTTCGACAACTTCGCCCTCAAACTCTCCGGTGTCGGCGTTCAGTCCGGAAGGTAGATCAACAGACGCCACCAGGGCGTCCTGACGATTGACGTATGCTATCATATCGGCAGAAAGGCCGCGTGGCGCCCCTGCGAACCCGGTGCCGAAAACGGCATCGACAATGATATCACTTTCAAGGTTCTCGGGGAGATTCTCAGCGGAGGCAATCTCGTTGAGATCGAGTCCCAGACCCGCGGCACGATCGAAATTGAGCCGGGCATCTTCTGACAATTTATCGATCGGTCCCAGGAAATAGACACTCACATCGGCGCCTGCTTTATGCAGGTAACGAGCGACAACGTAGCCATCGCCACCGTTGTTCCCTTTGCCACAGAAGACGTTCACTTTTGCGGACGATGGCTTAGTAATCAGATCGTGCAGGATGCATTCCGCAATGCCACGCCCGGCACTCTCCATTAACTTCTCGGAGGGAATTTCACGACCGTCAATCGCCTCGTGATCGATCTGACGCATTGTTGCCGATGTAACCAGTTTCACAGATTGGCTCCGTTTGTCAAGCCTACCGTTTTCGTGACTGAGCGTTTTTCTTGGCAGGCTTATCCAATGCGAATCTAATGGCTGAGAGGGCGTTCGTAAAGAACCTGAACTTGAGTTTTTTCTTTATCTCAGGTGGAATCTCGATGGTGTCTTTCCGGTTTGCTTCCGGCAGGATAACAGCCGTGACACCTGCGCGGGCAGCCGCCAGCGACTTCTCTTTTAGCCCTCCGATGGGCAGTATTTCTCCCCTGAGAGTGATTTCGCCGGTCATAGCAA
>QNAF01000112.1 GCA_003641405.1 Candidatus Zixiibacteriota bacterium
CCTGTCTGAAGAACTCTTTTAGAAATATCCCGTAAACGAGAGCAGGAACGAATCGGCCTTGCTCGATGATGTTGAACGCACATAAACGTAGTCATCGTCCCTCTCAAGGGAATTGTGAACCCATGCTAAGTCAAGCCGAACTTGTTCCCAGTGTACTCCCATTCCCGCCGAGAAACTTGTTTGAGAGGCCTTGGCAATGTTCACAAAGGCGGGATCGTCTTCTGGCAAATCGAAGTTCAAGCCATCGACTACTGGATACGGTGTTGGTGTGTAACCGAAACCCAGCCGCACAGGGATCGTATGGAACATCGAGTTGCTTGTATGAATGACATACTCCGTCCCGAAACGCAAGGCAAGGACGTTTTCAAACTGTGGATCAGAGGAAGTGAAAAACTCCTGATCCACATCCCCCGGTACCAGAAGAATAGAGTCTCTGACCCTGATTTTTCCGCCGCTGTAACCACGATACTCAGCGTCCACTGACAGAAGCCAATTGTCGGTTGCGTTATAAGCGAACCCACCACCGATCACAAACGGGATATCCACTTCCATGATGTTATTATCTGCATATGTCGTATCCGCCCCCCCCAATGCAGGATCCCCGTTAGTTGTCAGTTCCGTGAACCACTTCCGGTCAGATGATTGTTTGAATGTGTGTGGTGGTCTTATGACCAAGCCGGCTGAGAACCTGTCTCCCTTATAGCGAAAACCAGCAGTGAAATAGACTCCTGAGTAACTGGTCGTATCCAGGAAATTAGTTACCAGAACTTTGTCTGCTCTCTGACGATCCGAAGAAAGGGGTGTGCCAAAGGGAACTCCCTGCCCGTTGTCATAGATATTGACAATCGAGTCATACACGATAGTGGCATACCGGGCGCTGGTCGATTTGCCTCCATAGATGTTGATGGCCAGGCCTACCGACAGTCTTTCAAACAGGCGCGTGCCAAATCCGATATTTGTGGCAGCTACTGCAGAGTGATAATCCCCTGTGTAATTGACCCTAAACAAGTTTCTTGACGTGTCATCATCAACCGGCGTGTAATCGACATACTCTTCATACTCAAGCCCTGCATAAAAGAACTCGTCATCCAGCCTGGTGTGTGCAATGGCAAAGACGAATGGATGGGCCTTGATCCTGAGTGGGAAGAGAATACTCGCCATGCTGATTCCGCCAAAAGCATCATCAGTCTTGTACGTTTGGTTTACTCCACTCAGTGGAATGAAGTCATGTTCCCCTGAGGGCGAATAAGCGTTGTAGTCCAATCCAAGAACTGGCTGCTCAAACGGATTATCTTTCTGATAGAGACCCGCCGGATTCCAACTGAGCGCACTAACGTCATCGGAGATACCGAGGTATGCATTCCCCATACCGGCTGCGCGTGCACCGCCTCCGGTAAAATCCATGACCACGGGGACATTGTACTCCAGCGGTCCCATACCCAACTCTCCGGAGGCATAGCCTATCGGGTTGACGGTAACGTCATAGAGCAAGGATTGATCATCGTTCCATTCCTGTGCTCCGCATAGACCGGTTAGAGAAACTGTAAGCAGTATCGATGTTACAAGCAACCGCTTCATGCCGTCGACTCCTTATCCACAAAACACTATAATTATCAAACCTATGAAGTATGACGTACGAGACGCCAAAAACAACTAATGAATATATGCGGACCGGCAGCCTCTGTCAAACGAAATTGCGCTCTTTCGGCGTTGCTATCCCGCTGGTAATCCATGAGTTACGGGGCGAGCAGGCAAAAACTTCACGTTTATCCCAACGGCCAGTCGAGAACAAAACAAAAAGTAAGGCTTGAGAGTCGCTCCAGCAGGAAGCTTTGCTTGCCTGTCAGGGCTATTCTGAGTTCTTTCAGCCTGTATGAAAACGGCAGCAAAGCATCAACGGATTCACAGATGACTGAACTTTCCACAGACCTGAGCGACTGCACCCTCTGCCCTCGCGAGTGTCATATCGACCGTATTGCCGGAGAAACTGGATTCTGTAACAGCGATGCCGGTATCTCGGTAGCCTCTATCTGTGCTCACAGAGGCGAGGAGCCTGTGATCTCTGGCCAGAACGGTATTTGCAATATCTTTTTCGGTCGCTGCAATATGCAGTGCGTCTACTGTCAGAACTATCAGATCAGCCGCACAGAACTGGACGGAAGGGTATTCGAGAGAGACTTCGATAACGTCATTTCTCAGATAGAGCAGATTCTGAAAAACGGTTCGCCATCGGTTGGTTTTGTCTCCCCGTCACATTTCGTTCCTCACATGAAAGCGATCATGGCGGCACTGGAGTCGCGCGGACACAACCCGGTCTATGTCTACAACACCGGTGGTTATGACAAGATGGCGACAATTGCTAACCTTGAGGGGATCATTGATGTCTGGCTGCCGGACTTGAAATACATGGACGAAGCATTGGCACGGGAATATTCCGACGCACCACACTATCCGGAAATCGCGATGGCAGCCATCAAGGAGATGTTCCGTCAGAAGGGATCACATATTCATCTGGATTCAGAGGAGACGATAACGTCCGGATTGATCATCAGACATTTGGTACTTCCGGGACATGTCGAGAACTCAAAGGCGGTGCTGAAATGGATTGCCAGCGAACTGTCGCCTTCGGTGCATGTCTCGCTGATGTCGCAGTATCACCCAACACCGGCAGTGATGGACCATCCGAAACTGGGGCGGAAACTTGCCGCGGAAGAATACGAGGAAGTCGTGGACGAGTTTGTACGGTTGGGATTCTATCGTGGTTGGGTTCAGGAGATTGATAGTCCGGGCAGCTACAGACCGGATTTTGATAAGGGGCACCCGTTTGAAGGGTAGGGCAGGAGCAACCACTCTGAGAGTGCCTGTGCTCCTGCCATCGATGGCAGGTTCGAAGACGGACCCGCCCTGCGGGACCGCGTTGGTGGACAGGTCAATTGCAGTCGCCTTTTTCCTTTGCAATTATATAGTTCGTACACCTACCCAACTGACAAGCTTGTTTCCAGTCTTTACAGGCCTTTTCCTTATCACCCATTTCTAACATATAGAGACGACCACGGGCATCGTACGCGATCGCATAATCTGGATTGGCCTCTATAGCCTTGGTGTAATCGAGAATTGCTTTCTGAAAATCACCTGTTTTCTCATAGGCTAATCCTCGAGATAGGAGCGCCTGATCGTACTCAGGATTCAGCCGGATCGCGGTTGTGAAATCGTCTACGAAATCTGTGCTCGCGTCTTGCGCTCGGCGGGCAATGCCTCTATGATAGTAAGATTCGGCGTCTGTTGAATCGAGGCTGAGAGCAAGGTTGCAGTCGGCTATGGCCGAATCGTACATTCCCATTACCCTATATGCGTTGGCGCGATTTGTATACGTTGCTAAATCATTTGGCACTGCCTCAATAGCGCTTGTATAGTCGGTGATCGCTTCAGAAAACATGTCTTGTGCAAGGTACATACCTGCTCGATTTGTGAGCGCTCCGCAGTGCAAAGGGTCTATCTCAAGGGAACTCGTGAAATCTGCAATGGCGTTGTCGAGTTCTCCTAATTCTATGAACGAATTGCCTCTATTGAAGTAATAATCAGCGTCAGCAGGGCTTAGTCCTATCGCCTTAGTATACTCGGCAACAGCCTTGTCATACTCCTCCATGACGTCATAGACATACCCTCTGTTGTAATACAGATCAGCGTCGTCAGGCCGTAATTTCATAGCCTTCGCGTAGTCTTTTAGGGCACGTTTGTATTTCCCCAAAGTCCTGTAGCACTGTGCACGACTGCTATACGGCGCTGCGAATCGTTTGTTGATTTTTATGGCTTTCGAGAAATCAGCAATCGCCTTATCAAGGCTGTCTATAGCCATAAATACACCACCACGAGAATTGAACGCTGGATAATAGTCCTTATCAAGCTGAATGGCTTTGGTGAGATCTGCGATAGCATTGTCATAGTCTCCGATACGCATGTGGGCGTCGCCTCGAAGATGCATGGCAACTGCTTTTTCGGGAAAGCGGGACCCAAAGGAGTTGGTCCAATCCAGCCAAATTGTGTAATCACCATCGATCTTCAATCTAAACCTATTGCAGTTTGTGTTATTCAAGTGAATGCAGGCATGTCCCATGAGAATTCTGGCCACGGGATCATGCAAATACGTTGAGTCATTTTCGAGCAACCGGGAAACCTCAACCCAGTTGTCCTGCAGCACCATCTCTTCAACAAGATTGTCCAGAGACCACGCATGACTTGCTAACGATGCCAGCAACAAGAACATACCAACAATGTATCGAGCTTTCTTGTGATAATCCATATACAGTGCTACACCTCCGAGTTTGACCTAATCATGCAAATGGATAAAAACATTGAATGCAACCCTCCGCTTATCTATCAAATACCCCCGACTGGATTCGAACCAGTGGCCCTCGGTTTAGGAAACCGATGCTCTATCCAACTGAGCTACGGGGGCATATCAATCTTTTTTTTGGCAGGAGCACCCTTCGACAAGCTCAGGGTGACAGTACTCCCGCTTTACAAATCCCACAGCAAGCTGTGGGGCACCAAACACAGGGCTCCTGCCCTACGGGCTTCAGGCGGCGGGTTCGAAGACGGACCCGCCCTACAAGGCTGCTCCACAAATCCCACAGCAAGCTGTGGGGCACCAAGCGAATCCGCAAGGGCGTCAGGCAGAGACACCTGACACCACCCCATGGCCCTTCGACAGGCTCAGGGTGACAACTCCATTGTCGGAACCACAGGCACTCTCAGAGTGGTTGGTTCCAACCTACAAGACCTTGGGCACCACAGCAAGAATAACAGACTCGAAGAAAAGATGCTACTCCGAATCGTAGGAAATCAGGTAGTTGACATCGTAGTTTTTCAGAAGGTCCTGGTAGGGCAGGAAATCCAGCCCTATTACCGCTGAAATTCCGGCGACTTCACCGCCCAGCCGCTCCACGAGTTTGCAGGCTGCAGCCAGTGTACCGCCGGTAGCTATCAGGTCATCGACAACCACCACCTTCTCCCCTGCCGTGATGGCGTCGGCATGTATCTCGAGTTTGTCGGTGCCGTATTCAAGCGCATACTCTTCGACAATAGTGCGATAGGGTAGTTTTTTCGGTTTGCGTGCGAGCACCAGCGGCAACTTGAGTCTGTCAGCAAGGACCGCCCCAAACAGGAATCCGCGTGCTTCAACAGCCACGATCTTCTGTGCTTTGCGATCGCGCAAGTAGTCCTCCATGCTGTCAAGGGCGGTAGTGAAACCGTCCTGATCCATAAAGAGGGTGGTTATGTCGTAGAACGTGATACCCTTTTTAGGGAAATCCGGCACGCTACGAATATATTTCTTGAGGTCTTCCACAGATCATCCCCTGATATCAAATGACGAGTACTTGCCTGAGCACTCAACCCAGAATACATCAATATCTGTCACTGTCGCATGACTCGGTCCGGCTTTCAACTCCTTGATGAGGATTTCAATTGCGCCCCGATCACCTTCAGCCTCAACGGTCACCGACCCATCCGGCATGTTCCTCGCCCATCCGACTAAATCAAGACTTGTAGCTGCTCGATAGCAAAAATACCGGTATCCAACACCCTGAACGATACCGCGGATAACCAGTTTGACGCCCGAGCTACTCAATGTTGGCTATCGCCAACTCCATAGCTTTTTCTGCGGCCTCGAGAGGATCATCCATCTGAATGACATCGGGCCCCAGCTTCCATGCGGACACTGAAATCACCGGCTTCTTCGCCTTCAGTGCAAACGCCATCTCTGAAAGAGTGCCGAACTTGCCGGGAAATGCCACCACGGCATCAGCAGTTCGGACGACCAGGATATTGCGTGCTTCACCGAATCCCGTCGGGATGATGTAGTCGATATACTCATTGGCATCATCACGGTTGTCAGTTGGCAGGATACCGATAGTAGTTCCACCAGCCTCTTTGGCGCCTCGTGCGGCACCCTTCATAATCCCACCCATACCTCCACAGACCACAACCGCTCCCTTTTCAGCGACATAGCGTCCAACCAGAGCAGCCTGGTCACGGAGCTTCTTTGAGCATTTACCTGCACCGATGATGGCAATAATCGGTTTTCTCTCATTTGTCATTCTTCAATATCCTTCCATAAGGAGGGCTTGTCACCCAAGATCCCCAGTCCAAAAAAACCTGCGCGTCGTATTTGAAACACGTGTTAATAATCGGGGCGACTGGATTCGAACCAGCGACCTCTTAGTCCCGAACCAAGCGCGCTACCAACCTGCGCCACGCCCCGATCGTAACAGATTTTGAAGATACTCGATTTGGATGAACTGTCAACCCTTATCGGAGAGTTTTGGATATCCTCAGTATGAGGAGATCTAACCCCTGTGCGCCATTGCCTACAGCCTGATTTTCTGCCTCTGGAACCACTGAAGCACATCAGTGTCCGTAAACTCAAGTTTCATAGGGGTAATCGAGACTTTCCCCTTGTTGACGGCGGTAAAGTCCGTTCCCTGAGCGGTTTTCCACTTGGGACGACCGCCAATCCAGTAATACGACAAACCCCTGGGATCGGTTTTGCGGATCACGACATCCTTGTACTGGCGCATCCCCTGCGACGTTATCTCAAAATCACGATATGGCAGACCGTCATCCAATGGCAGATTGACATTCAAAAACGTGGAAGGATCCAAAGACAACGTGTGATGAATCTTGATCAGTCGAGCCACGTATTTGGCGGCTCGCTTCATGGGCGTTCCGGGTTCATAGTTAGCCATCGACACAGCAATCGAGGGTATGCGAAGGATGGCTCCCTCAATGGCGGCGGCTACAGTCCCTGAATAAGTCACATCGTCCCCCATGTTGGCACCGTGGTTGATCCCTGAGATGATAAAATCCGGTTTGCGCTTTTTCAAGACAACGTGCAGAGCCAACATCACACAATCGGTGGGAGTGCCATCGGTTGTGTAATGATACTTGTCCAGTTTGTGCATTCGGAGGGGGCGGTTGAGTGTAAGCGAATGCGAGCTGGCCGACTGCTCGCGGTCCGGGGCCACAACATAGACCTCCGCCTTTTTAGATAGCTCATTATAGAGCGCTACGATTCCATCAGAGAAGTACCCGTCGTCATTGGTAATGAGGATGCGTGTTTTCTTAGGCATTCGGCACCTTGATGCGCCGTATGGACCGTAACAGCTCTTTGTGGACTGTGGAGTAGTTGGAGAAGAATTCGTTTGGTTTCATGCTGAGGAAAGTATCTCTGTGTCCTGCTAAAAGCAAGGGGCCTGTTGAAAAACTGATTGACGGTGAGCGGTGTACGTCCTCGTGCGCCGCCAGGCACCAAGATATCGGCAGACGAGGACGTCTGCCGCGCACGGGGTAGGGTTTATCAACAACCCCATAATATCAGGGTGACAGGGCTACCGGCAGATGTCCACATCTGCCGGACACAGAGTTTTTCAACACACCCCAAGTATTGACGTGCTACACCCAGATCCGTTTCCAAATCTGTCTAATGAACCGGAGAGTGTCTTTTAGCGGGTTTATATACGACTGCGATTCCTCGTAGACAGTACTGATCGGAACTTCGGCAATGTCACAGCCTATGGCGCCTGCCTTAAACAGCATCTCTGATTCAAAATCATACCCGACTGTCAACAGAGGCATGGCCTTTAGCATCTTGGCAGGAATCAGCCGAAAGCCGGACTGGCTGTCACGAACACGACGTTTCGAGAAGATCGAGATTATTAGCGAGCACAAGTTATTGCTCAACCAGCGTGGAAATGGCATGATCTTCAGCAACATTGGACGAGTACCAATAACCAGATGTTGTCCGTCATCAACCGCAAAGAAACGAGGTATTTCCTCCGGTAAGTGTTGCAGATCAGCGTCGATAGTCAGAACCGACCTGTATCCCCTCTTAATTGCGCAATCAAATCCCGCGGCCAGAGCAGCCCCTTTACCTCTATTCTGAGGAAACGAAATGTAGTTGATTTGCTGTTGCTTGAGAATATCAAGACTGCTGTCAGTAGAGCCGTCATTAATAATCAGGATATTGCTATCACAGACGTACTTCCGGAGACGAGCAATCAGTTCGGGAAGGTGTTTCGCGGCATTGTATGCCGGCACAATGACCAGAACACTGACTTGCTCCAATTTCCCCATCATGTTATCCCAAAGAGAGCAATAAGACCAGAATGGGCTGATAATGGTCGGAGCGAGCCGATTTGAACGGCCGACCTCTCGCACCCCAAGCGAGTGCGCTAACCAGACTGCGCTACGCTCCGACATCATGCTATGCCTGGTAAGGCTTTGGCTCAGACAATCTATCCAAAAAGCATCAGAACTCA
>QNAF01000113.1 GCA_003641405.1 Candidatus Zixiibacteriota bacterium
ACCATAGCCTCCAAAGAAGGCAACAAAGTCATCTCTAAACCTAATCGCTCTCGTCTTGTCTGCATGTAAAAAATCTAGAAGATGCAACACCCAAAACAAAGGACTTTATCAACAAGCCCTGTATGCACGGCGGTGGCTCTCCCGACGGAGCCAAACTTGTGATCCAGGCTGCGGCCAATCTCGAAAAGAAGGCTGAAATTGCTCGCCGATTGGCTGGAATCATTGAGGAGGTCCCGGATCCAGGCCGCCGTAAGTGAGCTTTCTAACCCTTTGTAGAGGGCCTGTTGAAAAACTCCATAGTGGCGTTGTGTCGGGTCCTGATTTCCCGCCTGGGTGGGAGATTGTGACCCGACACGTAACATCATGTCACAGAACAGAGTCAGGTCTCATCCCGTCTCTGGCGGGAAAGGACCTGACTCAACTCAGGGGGAGGGCTTTTTCAACAAGTTGCCCTAGATTACCAACTTAACGTTTCTGCGTTCCGGGCTGGACAGCAAATGGCTGGCTGAGGTTGCAGCAAGTGATTCCGGCGGAATCATCAAGAAAGATTGATGATCTGGGTACTGCGGAAAACAATCTTTCTGGTTTTTCAGCTTGACCACGAGGTTGGATGTATGTATCTTGTTCGACTTAGCTCTTCTGGGCCCTTAGCTCAGTTGGTTAGAGCAGCTGACTCATAATCAGCGGGTCGCAGGTTCGAGTCCTGCAGGGCCCATTAATGAAGGAGATTCTGAGTCGGGCAATTAGCTCAGTTGGTTAGAGCGTTCGGTTCACATCCGAGAGGTCACTGGTTCAAATCCAGTATTGCCCAGATAGAAGAATATGATTGTTCGAATACCAAAAGAAAACCCAGCGTCGATCGTTCATTACACGGACTTCGAAAAAGAGCGGCGACGCAGAGGAGAGGAAAATTAGAGCGCATTCCCTGATCACTGACAGGGAGTGCGCTTTTTTTGTCGCATGATCTACCAGACTAAGGAGGCATTCCAGGTGCGCAACGATCTTGAGTTGTTGCTAAAGCTTCAGGTTATTGACTACGACCTGGGCGAATTAGAGCGTTCCAAGGACTATCTGCCTGACATGATGGGCAATCTCGATCGTGAGATCAAGGAGGCCAAAACACAACTGTCAGACACAACCAAGCAGCTTGAGGAAGCTCGTGCCACTCACAAAAGCCTGGATTTAGAACTCCAGACAAGAGAGGCGGAACTCCAAAAGTATCAGCAACAGATGATGTCCATCAAGACCAACAAGGAGTACGATGCCCTGGTGGCTGAAATCGATTCCTTGAAGGAGCAGATTGCTGATCGCGAAACACGAGTTCTGGACACGATCGAATTGATTGAATCTCTCGAGAAGGGGATTGGGGAGCTACAGGAGAAGGAATCTCAAGTTGTTGAGAATAACCAGAAGCAGCTCCATATCTTGCAGGAGAAAATGGACTCGATTGGTGACAAAGTGGCCTCCAAGCAAGAAAGCCGACAGGAAGTGACGGCGGCCATACCCAAGCCCACACTTTCAGTGTATGAGAGAGTTCGCCGCGGTCGTGGTGGACGAGCCGTAGTGGTTGTTAAGAAGGGTGCGTGCAGTGCCTGTTTCAAGGCACTTACGCCCAAAAAAGCCCAGGACATAAGACGCCGTGATAAGGTTTACACCTGCGATCATTGCGGTAGCCTGCTATTCTGGGATGATGAGATTTCCAAGTAGTCGTCTGTTGGTGTACTGGCACAAGGTATTTAGATGGTATCGTTTTTTGAGAAGCCCGGACTAGCTTTCGACGATGTGTTGTTGGTACCCGCACATTCGATTGTGCTACCTCGGGATGTTGATATTTCCACCGAGATTGCCCCTGGTATCAAGCTCAACATTCCGATAGTCTCGGCCGCAATGGATACTGTGACCGAAGCTCGTCTGGCCATCGCGTTGGCGCGCCAGGGGGGGATCGGAGTCATCCACAAGAATATGTCACCAAGCCGTCAGGCCACCGAAGTTGACAAGGTGAAGCGTTCGGAGTCCGGGATGATTGTTGATCCCATCACTCTTTCTCCGGACAAGACTATATCAGATGCGCTGGCTGTCATGGAGAAGTTCTCCATATCCGGGATACCGATCACGGAAGGTAAAAAGCTTGTTGGGATTCTTACGAATCGCGATCTGCGCTTTCAGAAGGACTACTCGCTGAAGATTGCCGATGTGATGACATGCAAGAATCTCGTCACGGTTTCGGAGGGTACTGATCTCGATACGGCCAAGGAGATCCTGCACAAGCATCGGATTGAAAAGCTTTTGATTGTTGATGGCCAGTATCATCTCAAAGGGATGATAACCGTCAAGGATATAATGAAGAAGATCCAATTCCCTAACGCGGCCAAGGACGACCGAGGGCGACTGAGGGTTGCCGCCGCATTGGGTGTTGGAGCGGATTCTGAATTGCGCGCCGAGGAACTTGTCAAAGCCGGTGTGGACCTTCTTGTAATCGATAGTTCACACGGACACAGCGAGGGCGTGCTCAGGGCAGTCTCGCGGCTGAAAAAGAAATTCGGCAAGGTGCCGATCATGGCCGGAAATATCGCCACGGGCGAAGGTGCCAGGGCTCTGATTGATGCCGGAGCGGACAGCGTGAAAGTGGGAGTAGGTCCCGGTTCAATTTGTACGACTCGGATTGTCACCGGAGCTGGGATGCCACAAGTCACGGCCATTACCGGCGCTGTCGAGGCGGCGGTTGCCTGCGGAGTGCCGGTCATAGCTGACGGCGGGATCCGTTACTCAGGTGACATCACCAAGGCTCTTGCTTGTGGTGCCCAGGCAGTCATGATTGGTTCCCTGCTGGCGGGTGTTGAAGAATCCCCCGGAGAGACAGTCTTGCTTGAAGGTCGTTCGTTCAAGGTATATCGTGGTATGGGATCAATCGGTGCTATGAAGGAAGGAAGCTCCGATCGCTATTTCCAGGACGGCACTGAGCAGAGTTCAAAGTTTGTGCCCGAGGGTGTCGAGGGCAGGGTGCCACACAAGGGAGCGCTGTCTGAGCTTACTTACCAGCTCGTTGGCGGAATTCGAGCCGGGATGGGGCTGTGCGGTGCCGAGAGTTTGGAGAAATTGCACACGAATGCTAAATTTGTGCAGATAACATCTGCAGGTCTAACAGAGTCTCACCCGCATTCGGTGCCGATCAGCAAAGAAGCTCCCAATTATCGGCAGATCCTGTAGAATCCGGTACTTGGTGGTTATAGTGATGAAAATAGTTGGTTTATTTCCGTGCGTGGCACATGTCCACATGTGCCACTCTATCCGGCAGATATGGACATCTGCCGAACACAGGTTTTTTCAACAACCTGTCGGACTTCGATGCTTGGTTGCAATGACAGTGATATGAGTTGGTTTATTGATACATTAACGAGAGTGAGTGAAAGTAGGAGAAACAGTCACGCTTCGAATTCATATTTGAAGTGAGGAAAGTCCGAACTCCACAGAATCAGGGCGCCCGGTAACACCGGGGCGGAGTGATCCGACGGAAAGTGCCGCAGAAACTATACCGCCCGCCAAAAGCGGGTAAGGGTGAAAACGTAGTGTAAGAGACTACGATCGTGTCCGGAGACGGATGCGATGGGTAAACCCCGCCTGGAGCAAGGCCAAATAGAGGAAGAGGAGTTGATTCGCTCCGTTATCATTCCTGGGTAGGCCGCTTGAGCAACCAGGGTAACCGGTTGCCCAGACAAATGACTGTTGGCTTCATTTTGAAGCTTACAGAATTCGGCTTATTTCCTGCTTTCCAAAACTCCCAGATATTGGAGTCTGATATGAGCTTGGCCCCAGGGGTGGTGTCCTCGCAATGGGTACTGGCCGAGCAGCCGGACAGGTCACTCGTAAGTGAACTGGCGCAAGCCTGCAATCTTCGTAATCATATCGTGCAGATTCTTATCAGTCGTGGGCATGATACTCCTGAGGCAATAGACAGTTTCCTTCATCCGGACCTGGCTGATCTCAAGGATCCATTCAAGATGCACGGAATGGAGGCCGGGATAGATCGTCTTACCAAGGCGCTGTACGATAATGAAAAGATCATGATCTACGGTGACTATGACGTAGATGGGATCACCGCTACCTCGCTTCTCTATCTCGTGCTTAACAAGCTGGGTGCCCAGGTCGGGTACTATCTTCCAAATCGATTGACGGAAGGTTACGGCTTGTCCCAGGACGGAATCGACGAGGCAAAAGGCAAAGGGGTCTCCCTGATCATCACGGTGGATACAGGCGTTACGGCTGTTGACGAGATAGAGTATGCTCGATCACAGGGTATAGACGTTATTGTGACAGACCATCATGAGCCAGGAGAGCGCCTTCCGAACACCCTGGCTATTATTAATCCCAAGCAAGCGGAGTGTGATTACGGTGGTGAGCTTTCAGGAGTAGGTGTAGCTTACAAGCTTGTCCAGGCTCTTTATAGGCGACTCAATCAGGATGACGGTGAGCTTCACGAACATCTTGATCTGGTGGCGTTGGGCACATCGGCCGATATTGTCCCGCTGACCGGTGAAAACCGGACACTTACCAAATTCGGTATCCAGCAGATTTCGCGGACCACCAAACCTGGTATCAAGTCACTTGCATTTGTTTCGGGTTTGATGGGTAAGGAGATTGGCACTGGTCAGGTTGTGTTTGTTCTTGCTCCGAGAATTAACGCTTTGGGCAGGCTGGGTGATTGCCGCGATGCAATCCGGCTTCTATCCACGCACGACGAACGATTGGCCTCTGAGATTGCCCGCAAGCTCGACAGCGAGAACCGACGGCGCAAGGAAATCGACCAGAAGACTCTCGAACAAGCACTCGAACAGCTTCCCGAAGTTACAGACCTTGATACGGACAAAGCCATTGTACTGGCTGCTGAGGGCTGGCATCAGGGTGTGATTGGTATTGTGGCCAGCAGGCTGGTAGAGAGATATCATCTCCCCACGGTCATGATTGCGATCACCGATGGTGAAGGGAAGGGTTCGGCGCGCTCGATCCCAGGTTTCCATCTCACCGAATCACTCAAAGAGTGTGAGCATCTTCTCGTTCGCTATGGAGGTCACAAGTATGCTGCAGGGCTGTCCATTAAGCAGGAGAATATCGAGGAGTTTCGCGGAAAATTCAAGGAAGTCTCCAGTCGCAAATTGACCACTGAGGACACGTTACCCAAACTTCAGATTGACCTGGAGCTTGAACTCAGCGAGGTTGACGATGATTTCGTTCGATCGGTAGAACAGTTCTCTCCGTTCGGACCTCAGAACATGAGACCGGTTTTCCTGACGCGCAACTGTGAAGTGTTGGGCACTCCGTATATTGTCGGGAACAACCACTTGAAGATGAAAGTGCGTAAAGGGGACGCGGTCCTCGATGTGATAGGATTCGGATTTGGAGACATGGTCAGGGTGATTATTGACAGAGGATGTTTGGTGGATATTGTGTACTCCCTGGAATTCAATACGTACAACGGAATAACTCGCATTCAGATCAGACTACGGGATGTCAAGCCAACGATAGGCGAGCTGAGCACAGGGTATAATTGATAGATGACCGTTCTTGAGCGATTCCGGCGAGGTGAGATCAGGGGCCTCTCCCGTATTGTCTCCTTTGTTGAGAATCGCGAAGCTGGCTTTCAAGAACTGCTTGGACATCTCTACACCAAAGCGGGGCACTCGCTTCGGATTGGAGTTACGGGACCACCCGGCGCCGGCAAATCTACTCTGGTCGATGGCCTGGCGGCTCATTTCCTCAAGGACGGTAAGCGCGTGGGTATTGTTGCTGTCGACCCGACATCGCCTTTCACCGGCGGGGCTCTCCTCGGCGATCGCGTGCGAATGAACCAGATGCCGGCGGACGGCTCCGTCTACTTCAGGTCAATGGCCACACGTGGGGCAACCGGTGGCCTGGCCGGTGCCACTGACAACGTGGCAGTGGTCTACGATGCTTTCGGCTTTGAGGTTACACTCATTGAAACCGTCGGTGTCGGCCAGGTTGAGTTGGACATTGTTGACTCATGTGATTCCGTAGTTGTTGTTCTGGTGCCGGAATCCGGCGATGCCGTACAGACGATGAAAGCCGGCCTGATGGAGATTGCCGACATATTCTGCATAAACAAGTCTGACCGCCCCGGCGCGGAGCGAATTGCGGCTGACCTCAAACAGATGCTGGATACACGGAAGGCGAAGGATGACGACTGGAGAATCCCAATCGTGTCAACCGAAGCCATTACTTCAAAAAATGTAGACCGGCTCTATGGGCGCCGTGCTCGATTATGCGGATCATTGTCAACGAACCGGACTTTTTGAGACCCGCCGTCAGGAGCGACTCAAGAAGAAGATTCTTTCGATCGTTCGCAGCAGTTTCCAGCGCGAGTTCATGGAACATCTGGAAAACTGGGAAGAATTCGACCAGTTTATCGAGCGCATTCGAACCGGCGAAACAAATCCGTTTGAAGCCGCTGATAACCTGTTTGCCGCGTACTCAGGCCGTTAGATTTTTCTCACGCCGCCGTCGGAGAACATTGAGAACGGCGTCGGCAATATTAATCAGCGCATAGGAACACAAGATTGCCCACGCTATCTGTCCGGGGTAGAAGATCCGATTTCCCTGATGCAGTGTGAATCCGGAGAGGATTGCAAAATAGAGATAGATAGTGACAAGTATGATAGCCAGTCCATATTTGCGTTTGAAAAGCAGCATGAGAAAGCCTGCCAGAGAAAAGACCGCCACGCGATATTGGGTGCCTACGCGCCCGATATTCCCGACCTGTTTCCTGTATCGACTTTCCCACTGGGGCAACACTGCTGGAAAGAGTGAATACTCGCTACAGGAATTGTCAATGGCGTTATTCAGGACGGTCGTTGCAAGTGAGCCCGGGCAGCAGAGAAGCAAGCGCGCAAACTCGCTCTCGGCATGAGCCATCCATGCCAGGCCGTGATTCCCGTCGAATTTCTGTTCTTTGAGCGCGACAATGCCTTCCGTGAACCTTACCATTGCAGTGTCGTACGCTATCTCGTTGATTCGTGCTTCTGTCTGAGCCACAATCTTGGTGATCCCAATATATGACGAGAGTGCAAGAGGTGGATCACCTCTCTCGCGATCACGGGTCGTCCAGCCGAGAACGATCAACAGCATTATCGCGACTGTCAGCAGTGACCGTGACATTCGTCGAAGCGGACGCTGTTGGGGATCTTTCGGGAGAGACCAGATCAGGGATGCACTCGTGATGAGAAGGGATACGAAAAAGAACAGTCCGATCGAACGTGTCAGTACGGCAGCGCCGAACAGTATGCCTGCCGGCAGGAAATACCACAACCTGTCTTTTTGCAGCCCCTGGATATATACAACCATACCGGCAATGATCAGAGTGAAGAAAAGCGAATCGGAGAGCAGGACGTTTGCCAGGCAAATAGCGCACATGGAAGTTGCACCGAGCAAGCCTGCCAGAAGAGCAATCCTACGTTCTCCTATTAGTTGCCAGGCAAGAATCAGAATAAGTGCACAACTGATACTGCTCAGAATAATCTGCACCAAGATTGCAAATACCGGGCTTGACGAGAAAATCGATACGAACGCGAGGAACGTGGGATATCCCGGTCCGAAAATCATCACACCACGGGAATCATAGTTCAACTGTTCTCGAATCTCAACAGCAGCCTCGTGATAAACTGATACATCGGGCGTCGCACTGTTGAGGGAGGCGGTTTCTCGTTGCTGGAGTTGGAACCCGAAGACAAGCAATCTTAGAGCGATGGCAGCCAGAAAGACCACAATCAGGCTTCTTCGGAGAAAGCAGGAATCGCTGAGAAATTGCCCAGGCATAGTATAACAAACAACGGCAAGTTTCAGCAGTTGTCAACGGGAGTCAGAAAATGACCGGCTGTTTTTGGGCCGTAGTAATCTGTGCTCTTCTCAGCACGACTTGTATTCTCAGTAAGTCACAAGCCGGTCGGCTGCTGGCCCGTAAGTGCGTGTCCGGCTGTTGGATGGAACCGAAGAAGGTATCTCTGCCCGACTCCATTGCACTTGATTTTCAAGATCGTGTGTATTATAGTACAGGCTGTATCTGAACAGGAGTCAGTGAAGAATGTACGATAAGCAGCACCTGGAACAACTCGATCAACGTCTGAGAGAGTGGGACAAGACCGCCCAAAAGACGCGCCAGAGGAAATCCCTACCGCGTTTCTTCACGGTTTCCGGTGTGGACATCGATGAACTCTACACGCCGGCTTCGGTCAACCAAGCTGATAACGCTGAGTATTACTGGAGCCACATCGGGCTGCCGGGTGAGTTTCCGTACACGCGCGGTGTGCATC
>QNAF01000114.1 GCA_003641405.1 Candidatus Zixiibacteriota bacterium
AAAGTAGTGTGGTCGGTTGGACTGGACATCACAAAGGATAGTCTTGTTCATCGATTCCTTACCCCGCGACTGGTTGATCGTGTAGTAGTGCCTTCGGAGTCACTCAAGAATCAGATTACTCGGTTGGGTTACATTGCACCGGAGTCGGTTGAGGTTGTTCCAATTGGGATCACAGACTGGTCATGCGATCAGATTCGCAGTAACGCGCGTCGAAAGCTACACGAGAAGTATCATCTGCCAAGTAACAGCAGGGTTGCGATCACGGTCGGGCGCCTGGTCAATCAGAAGGGACATAGATATCTCGTCGATGCAGTGCCGGAAATACTCCGGCAGCATCCGGATATCTGTTTCGTGTTTGCCGGTGATGGTCCCCTTGAAGAAGAACTGGAATCCCGTGCGAAGAAGCTTCAGGTTGAGGAGCATATAGTATTCGCAGGCATGTTGGATAACCTTGATCTGCTCTGGGCGGGTGCGGATTTGATGATCCATCCTTCAGTGGAAGAGCCGTTCGGAATCGCCGTGCTGGAAGGGATGCGAGCCGGGCTGCCAATTATTGCCAGCCGTGTTGGTGGTATTCCTGAAGTTACAGGTGAAGCCGAAGGTGCAATTCTCGTGCCTTCTAAAAACTCCGACGAGTTGACCACCGCCGTGTGCAACTTGCTGACGTCAAATGAGCGCATGTCTGAACTGGGTGCCAAGGGTCGACAACGGTTTGAAGAATCGTTCACCGCAGATAAAATGTGTGATCGCCTGGAGACGCTATTTGAGGACGTTGTGTCCGGGGAGGCTGTGGATGGGTAAGCTCAAATCAATAGAGCACGGCATCAAGGCCGCTGTCTTTCGCCTGTTCCAGCCGACCCTGAAGAGGAAGCGAAAGGACTTTACCGCCATTGACGGGAATAGTATCTCCAGAGTGCTGTTCCTTCGGCCAGAAAAGATCGGCGATATGGTTATTTCGTTTCCGGTCTTTGACGGCCTCAAGGAGCGCTACCCACATTTGAAGATATCGATTCTTGGATCGCCACGAAGTTATACTATTATCAAGGATGATCCGCGTTTCGACAAGGTGTTCCTGTACCGGAAGAACCTCCGTGACCTGCCTGAGATGGCATCGATGCGGCGGGAGAAGTATGACTGCGTGGTTGACATGATCTGTGATGATTCGGTCACGGCGCTGTTCCTGTCGCAGCTCGCAGCACCTGGTCGTCCGCGGATAGGTGTCGGCAAAGTCAAGTTCCGCGATTACTACGATTATAACTACGATCATCGCATGGGCAATACCGGCCACATTATTGATAACACCCTGAAGTTGCTGGAAGCTTTCGGGATAGACAGCGACCGAGTCAGCAGGTACGCCTCGCCGCACGTTGCAAAGAGCGATACTACCGAGGCGGAGAAATTCCTTGGCACTATTGCAGATGGTCATCAAGACGCACTAACTATTGGTCTCAATCTGTCAGCCGGATCGATCACGAGAGTATGGGAAGATTCTAAATGCAGGGAGTTCATCCATTGCATACTATCGACATATCAGAATTGTCGAGTGGTCATTCTTACTGTTGGACAGGATCGAGCCAGGGGAGAGGCACTTGTCGGAGGCTTTGATTCCTCCGTGTACCACGTGCCACCCGGACTCAGCCTTACAGGGGCGGCCGCCCTGATTAGCCAACTGGATCTGTTGGTGACTCCCGATACCTCGCTGGTTCATATCGCCCGTGCATTCAAGGTTCCTGTGGTTGGTCTGTACACGCAGTTCATGAAAAACTTCTTACTGTGGCGACCCTACGGGCAGGAAGTCGGCGCCGTAGTGTCGGGCAATGACTACAATGTCCACGATATCACGGTAGACCAGGTGCTTGCGGCATTCACTCAGGTAGTGGATGGGCATTGCGGGGTGCGGGGATGAATCGGATATCGGTAGTAATTATTACTAAGAATGAGGAAGAGAACCTTTCGAGGTGTCTGGATTCTGTCAGGTGGGCCGACGAAATAATAGTGGTCGATAGTAAGTCAACTGACAGAACGCTGGAGATTGCAGAACAATATGGTGCGAAGATATTCCGTCCGGAATGGCGTGGATTTGGTCCGGCCAAACAGGAGGGCGTGAGACGGGCCGGCGGAGACTGGATACTGTCTATTGATGCTGACGAAGTGGTCGCGCCCGAACTGGCGCAGGAAATTAAGGCTGTGACACTAACCGACGACGGTATAATCGGGTACTACATGCCGCGACGCACGCAGTTCCTCGGTCGGTGGATCAATCACTGTGGCTGGTATCCGGGCTGGGTGCTGAGGTTGTTTCGCAAGGATTCAGGTGATTTCGATGATGCCCTGGTGCATGAGAAAGTCATTGTGAAAGGTAATACTGCCAGGCTGAAGCATGACCTGCTTCACTACAGTTTTCCTACAATAGACGTATACCTGGAGAAACAATGGGAGTACGCGGAACTGGGAGCACAACAGGCATTTCGAGGTGGACGCCGATCCGGGGCTTTGGCGGTGGTTGTGAGGCCGCTGGCCAGCTTCGTGAAACACTACGTTCTTAAGAGAGGTTTCCTTGACGGTATAGAAGGGTTCTTGATTTCTGCGCTGGCAGCGTATTATGTAATGGTTAAGTATGCCAAACTTCGGAATCTTGCGCAACAGTCGAAGCCAATGGCATTAGAGGAGACAAACACAGATGCGGACAACTAACAGGTTGTTGAAACACTTGAAACAAGAGACAGAAGAGCAGTTTCCTTGTGTTGCAAGTCATTCCCGCGCAGGCGGGAATCCAATTGAATCGATGACTTACTGGATGCCCGCCTTAGAGCCTGTTGAAGAAGTTGCATTTTTCGGAAATTTCTTCAGTAGCCCACCCAACGGGTGGGGTCTTGTTCTTCCACTGTCATCCCACCTGTTAGGTGGGCTACCGGGTAGCCTATGTAACCGGTTGTACAAGCAGTACGAGATCCAAATGGATAGATGGGATTTCTCAACACTTCCCTTCGCGGGCATGACAAATCTGGCAGGTTCCAAGGATGATAAGGCACTTTCTCAACAACCTGTCAAAGCAGTTCTGTGAGTAGAAAGATATGACGACATCTCAGGGAAAGCAAAGCGAGGCAAGGCTGAGCCAGGCTCAGTTTATTGTCCAGATAGAAGCTCGGAACTCCAGTGTGGACGAAACCGTACTGCGCCGGGCATATGATTATGCGAGCCGCGCACACTTTGGTCAGCAGCGCTCTTCGGGAGAACCATTCATTGAACACTGTCACGAAGTGGCACTGATGTTGGCAGAGCTTCATATGGATACTACGACTGTCGTAGCCGGTATGCTTCATGATGTAGTTGAGGATACTGAGTACAGTGTCGAAGACATACGCCGCGAGTTTGATGATGAGGTTGCCGAACTCGTCGATGGCGTATCGAAAATCGGAGCAGTAGAGTTTAACTCTCTCGAAGAGTTGCAGGCAGAGTACTTCCGCAAGATGCTTCTGAGTATGGCCAAGGATATCCGAGTCATTCTCATCAAACTGTGCGACCGCGTGCACAACATGCGCACCCTTGACCATCTACCGCCCGATAAGCGCAAACGCATAGCCCAGGAGACACGAGACGTATATGCCCCTCTGGCGCACCGTCTTGGAGTAAACAAGGCGAAAATCGAACTGGAAGACCTCTCATTGAAGCACCTTCATCCTGAAGTTTACATGGAACTCGTCAAGGCGGTAAAGGAGAAGAAGGAAGAGCGTGAGGCATACGTACAGGAGGTTGTCAGACCTATCAAGGATGCCTTGGCCAAGGACGGTATTTTTGCGACTGTCTACGGTCGTGCCAAGCACTTGGATTCAATCTACCGCAAAATCGTGGTTCGGAAAGTGCCGTTTGATCAGATATACGATCTCTTGGCTATTCGTGTCATTGTGAACACTGAGCGCGAATGCTATCACACGATGGGGATACTTCATGCAATGTGGAAACCGGTGTCGAATCGTTTCCATGATTACATTGCTAATCCAAAGCCCAATGGCTACAGGGCATTGCACACGACTGTTATTGGTCCACGGAACAAGATGGTCGAGATTCAGATCCGCACCCATCAGATGCACCAGTTTGCCGAGAACGGTATCGCCGCACATTGGCTGTACAAGGAAGGTCGACAGCAGATGAGCAGCGACGACCGTCAGATAGTATGGCTGCGGGACGTGCTTGAGTGGCAAAAGGACATGACAAACCCGTCGGAGTTCATGGAATATCTCAAGATGGATTTGTACGCCGATGATATTTTTGTCTACACTCCCAAAGGTCGCCTGGTGCATCTGCCGGCAGGGGCAACATCGCTGGATTTCGCCTTTCAGATTCACACTGAAGTCGGTTTACACTGCGCAGGTGCTAAGATCAACAACCGTCTGCAACCACTGGCAACCAAGCTTCAGTCAGGCGACCAGGTTGAGATTATCACCAATCCCAGTCGCAAACCTTCGCACGATTGGCTGAAACTCGTAGCGACTTCAGCCGCTCGATCAAAAATCCGTCGGTGGCTCAAACAATCCGGTTTTGAACAATCAGTAGCTCTTGGTCGGGAGATCGTTGAACGGAAACTCAAAGAATGCCGCCAGGCGATGCCTGAGAATGATACGCTCCAGGAATATGCGGAACGTCTGGATAAGAAATCCGTGGTGGATATGTTTGCCGGTATTGGAAACGGATCGCTCTCAGCACGAAGTCTGATCAATCTTATCATGCCGCCTGACAAAGAACCTGTTATCGGGTTGGTTGGCAAAGTGCTCGACCGTATCCGAAAATCCAAGGGAATCAAAGTGCAGGGGCTGGACAATATGATGTTCCGTTTTGCCGGTTGTTGTCAGCCGGTGCCGGGAGAGGAGATTGTCGGTTTCATCACGCGTGGTCGCGGTGTCACCATCCACCACGCCGCGTGCCCCCTGGCGATCGATATTGTCAACAAAGCTCCGGAGCGCAAAATCGATGTAAGTTGGGACGCCGGACGGGATCAGTCTTTCATTGTGCAACTCGATATTACAATCGAAGATCGAAAAGGCATGATAAGTGATGTCATGCAGGTTATTGCCGATGCCAACACGAATGTCAAAGGAGTCGAAGTCAAATCCGCTGATACGACAGCCGTGGGCAAGTTCCTCGTGGAAATTTCCAATCTCTCGCATCTTAATCGAATTATAGACAAAGTCAAGAAGGTCAAGGGAGTTTTGCACGTTCAGAGAATGCGAGAATACGACTCGGGATAACGTTTTCGTGTTGGGGCACTATCTCCGGATAGCTTATTTGCCCAGGAGACGCATCTGGAAGGAGTGCCAGTTATTGACGTTTGCGTCACCGGATATTTTCACGGTGTAAGTGTGCGTTTGGTAGCCATTCTTGGTGGCCGTCAGTTCCTGTTGACCGACAGGAATATTCTCAAGCGAATAGGAACCGTCTGAGGCCGTGATAGTCTCGCGACCGACAAGGAATATCTTTACACCCGGTAAGCGCTGGCTGAATCCCCCTGATTCATAAACAACTCCCGAAATATCAGCAGTGGTGGTCTCGGTGCCCAGCACCTTGCCCATATCACAAGAAACCGACATTAGAAGAATGACTCCCGTTGTCAGTAAAACACCAACTCTGTATAACTGCATTCTCATGGTTCTTCAGATTCGTCAATCTATTATACGCCTTGAACGCCAAAACGACAAATCTTGATAAGAAGTCAGGGTGGGGCACAGCCTGCTATGAGCTCTGTTACCGTGCTGGCAGGTGTCCCTGCCTGGCACGAGAGAAAGTCATAAGTCATCCCCCAAGTTTGAGGGCACAGCTCCAGAAATCCCCTACCGTCCGGCAATTACGAACAATCCGCAGACGCAAAACCGATTGACAAGACAGGAGGATTATTATATAATCATCAACTTATGTCTTGGCCCGCCTTTTTTGGGGAAATCGGGTCTATTGTGTTTGGATAGTAAAGACCTGGAGGATTGCAATTGAAGGAGTTTTCGACCGACAATCTACGCAATGTCTGCCTGGCAGGGCAGCGAGGTTGCGGTAAAACCAGCTTGGCAGACGCTATCGCGTTCGCCGTTGGCGTCAATAATCGCATTGGACGCGTTGACGACGGCAGTTCATTTTTCGACTATACTGAGGCAGAAATTGCCCGCAAATCTTCCATTACATCGAAGCTCCTGGCATCGACGTGGCAGAACGTGAAACTCAATCTCCTGGACTGTCCGGGACACGCCGATTTCATTGGTGAACTGCTAACCAGCATAAAAGTCTGCGATACCGTCGGCGTTGTTATTGATGCCGCCGCTGGCGCCGAAATTGGCACCCAGCTACAATGGAAGGCTATGTCGGAGAAAGGGATATCCCGGTTCTTCTTTGTCAATAAGACCGACAAAGAGAATGTCAAATGGGGTGAAACTCTTGACTCCATCAAAGCCGCTTTCGGCAGTGGTGTCACTGCTATTCAACTTCCAATCGGCGAAGGCACTTCTTTCAAGGGCATAGTGGACCTTCTTGGCATGAAAGCGTATTCATTCGAGGATGGAAAGCGTTCTGAGATCGATATCCCAGCCGACCTCAAAGCTGATGCCGAGGCGTATCGCGAGAGTCTGATGGAAGTTGCTGCTGAGTCTGATGATGCTCTAATGGAGAAGTTTTTCGATCAGGGTGAACTCGACGCCGTAGACTTCAAGAAGGGACTTCGCGCTGGAATTCTCAAAGGCACACTTTTCCCGGTACTCTTTGGTTCTATGCAGTTGGGGATTGGTGTCGAAACTATGCTTGATTTTGTTGCCGACTACCTGCCGTCTCCCGACCAGATGCCCCCGCTTGAGGCCTTTAAGACCGGTACAGACGAAGCAACCGAGGTGGCGATTGAACCTGCCACAAGCCCGCTTGTTTACGTGTATAAGACTCTCTCTGAAGGTCATCTTGGTGAGATGGCGTTCTATCGGACCATTACGGGCTGTATGAGACCAGGTAGCGAGCTCCTTAACCAGCAGACCGGTGCTACCGAGCGTCTGGCTCAGTCCTACTCAATCCAGGGCAAGAACCGAATTGACATTCCGTCAGTTCCCGCGGGTGATATCGGTGTGGCAGTTAAACTAAAGAATACCCACACTGGCAACACTTTGTCTTCCAAAGGACAGACAGTGAGTATCAAGCCCGCTGAGCTTCCGAATCCAGTCATGGACGTTGCCATTAGCCCCAAATCCAAGGGGGACGAAGAAAAAGTGGCAGCGGGTCTCACCAAGCTTGGCGAGGAAGATCAGACATTCACTCTGATCGCGGACCCCGCACTGCGGCAACAGGTGTTGTATGCTCAGGGTTCGACTCATATAGAAGTGCTGATGGAGAAGCTGCAGAGCCGGTTTGGTGTTGAGGTTCAACTGACTAAGCCGAAGATTCCGTACCGTGAGACTGTCATGGGAAAAGCCGAGAAGCGCTACAAGCATAAAAAGCAGAGTGGCGGCCGCGGCCAATATGGTGATGTTAATATCAGGATTGAGCCTAACGCTCGGGGCGGCGGATTTGAATTCCTTGACGAGATCAAGGGCGGCGTCGTGCCGAGCAAGTTCATTCCCGCGGTCGAGAAGGGAATCCAGGAATCGATGGTCAAGGGAGGTCTCTGCGGAGCCCCAGTTGTAGACGTGAAAGTCGCTCTATTCTTTGGTTCGTACCACGACGTTGATTCCTCTGATATGGCTTTCAAGATTGCCGGTTCCATGGCTTTCAGAGAAGGCTATTTGGACAGCAAACCGGTAATTCTCGAACCCATCTACAACATAGAAGTCCTCGTTCCGGACGAGTTCACAGGTGACGTGATGGGTGATCTCTCGTCCCGTCGCGGCAAGATTGCAGGCATGGACCCCGAAGGCGGGTCACAGCGCATCCGGGCAGCAGTTCCACGATCCGAACTCTATCAGTATTCAGTCGATCTTCGTTCGATGACACAGGGTCAGGGATTCTATACAATGGAGTTCTCTCACTACGAAAACGTTCCTCACGAAATCTCGCTCAAAATCCAAGAGGAAGCCAAGGCGGAAAAAGAAGCTGAAGGCTAATTTGAATGTTCTTAAGGCGGACCTGACACGGTCCGCCTTTTTGGTTGCTCGGCGCCGGGAGATTGTGACTCGACACGCAGTGATCTGTCACGTTACATCATGTCACAGAATAGAGTCAGGTCTCACAAACCCGCTATCGCAGATTCGAAGGACCTGACTCAACTTAGGGAGAGGATTCGTGCCGCGCACAGGAACTTGTGCCAGCAACCGCAAATGCAGCAACTTGTTATTGACAGATGAACAAATGGGCAG
>QNAF01000115.1 GCA_003641405.1 Candidatus Zixiibacteriota bacterium
CTTCTGGTATCAGGCGCAACCCGAGACACAGACCAGGGACGCCCATTAACTCTTAAGCGAAAGGCGTGCCCTCCCTCCAAATGTAGACGAATCGCGACGAGATGCCATAACTCGTTGACTGCACGCAACATACGACTATGCCTATCTACCCCTTCAAAGCGCCAACCTGCAATTCCTTGCCTATTGTCTGCCAGATAATCCATATTGATTGATTCCACTCTTTTGGGAATACTGGCTTTTCAAAAAGGGCGACCACTCAACCTTGAGCGAAAGAACTCTGCTTTTCCTCCGCGACCTGCCATCGGCCCTTCATATTCGAATCCAGTCCAGATCCTGCACACCGATCCCCTATCCTTCTGAGCGCCTTGCCAATACTCAAGTAATTCCTGCCTTGATTAAATGCTCAGTCACTATCGATTTGCACAATCCAAGCTGATTCTGTCGCCAGTTTTCCACACCTCCAAAACCAGAATAGAGACCAACGTCCTATTTCTGACACAACTATACACAGGAGACCTTCTCCCAACTGTCATTCTATAAGCTAATTCATCTTCTGAAGATGTCAATTGCGTTATGCACCCTCTTTGGAGTTGACACACACTGTGTGACATCTTATACTGACTAAGTAGGTTCAGACACCCGCGTGGGATTACGCAAATCGAACTCTGACTTTGCTGATTGGTTTGTGGCTTGCTGAAGAGTGAAGATGTTCCGGCGGGAAGAGAGAGGGTGTGATGTGTTTTTCCCTTGTTCCGCGCAATCGGGGACTGCGGAGCTGTTGGGTTACTGTTGAGTGGTTTCATCCACTCTTGATAGCTTTTTGACAGTATTGGTGTTGTACTGCTGAGGTTTGATAGCCGAAGATATGTGCAATACGTCGGGGTCGGCCAAGCTCTGGTAAAGCAGAGATCGCCGGCTGGCGAATATGAGGACCAAACCCAAGCAAAAACTGCGGTTGGTAAAAGACCGTAGCGTCAAATTGAATGAAAATGGAGTGGTCTGCCCGGAAATCCCACCGGACACAATCTCCGTTCTAAACGCCTTCCCCGAAGCAATCATCTTGACAGACTCGAAGGGGAAAGCGCTGTTCGCTAATGGAAGAGCTCGGCAACTTCTGAATCATGACGGCAAGGATCCCGTCGGAAAACACTTGACCGGACTGCTCACGGAAGACTCCCGTTCTCAATACAGACGCAATATATCCGAATACACTTCGGTCGAACCGGCAGGTTCCGATCCGCAGGTAGTCCTCTGTGATTTCCCCGGTAATCCTGACGAAAATCACAGGGTTGAAATACATATTGGTTGTGCCACTGTCAAAGACCGGACACTGATCATTCATGTTCTGAGAGAACCGACATCCAGCGAACGATATCTTCAGGGATTCCTGGCTGCACTCGACAATATGGTCTATTTCCGGACGCTCGACGGCTCATTATCAAGGTTTTGCGACTCCAACGCCAGGATAACCGGCTACTCACCTGAGGAAATTAAGAAAGATCCACAATTGTGGCGCAAAATCGTACATCCTGACGATCTGAAAGTGGCCAGGGAGTTCTTCATCGCTCACCCTGAGGGAGTGGAGCGACGTACTGTCAGGTACCGTCTTCGCCGCAAGGACGGCCAGTGGCGCTGGATACACTCACAGATGGTTGGCACAAAGGATAACACCGGTCGCATCACAGGATACAACTGCATTGATCGTGACATCACTGACAGTAAGGAAATCGAAGAGCGACTCCTAAGTGAGCAGGCCGCGCTCGAAGAAAAGAACATTGCCCTGAAACAGATTCTGCAACACATCGAGGAAGATAAGGAAGAGTTCAGGGAACTCCTGCAACAAGAGATTGAGAGTACTATCACAGAACTGAGTATGGAGACAGATTCAGGAGAGAATATTACAGTTGCAGAAAGACTGAAAAGGTGGCAAAGCAAACTTAGATCAACACTCAACAAGCATATCGATCCCTTCAGATCACGGTTTGCAAACCTGACTTCGAGGGAAGTACAGATCTGTGAGATGATCGAACGCGGGCTGTCCTCCAAGGAGATGGCTGAAACTATCAATCTGTCCCTGTTGACCATCCACAAACACAGGGAATCTGTCCGAAAGAAACTCGGCATCCAAAATCAGAACGTCAATCTCAGCACGTATTTGCGATCACACAGATTGACACACGATACGTAATCTATACGTAATTTACTCTCATTGACACCCCTCTTTTTAGTCTGTATTATTACTTTAGTTTCTTGAAGGAAGCCAGTTGTCGGCCAGATTTATCTATAATAAAATATGGTCAACGACTGACAGACGACAGGGAAGTAGTTTGGGTCTCAGCGGGGTAGCGTCTTAAAGATGGTACCTCGCTGTAAATTATTGAACCGACTGGAGAGCCAGAGAATTCCATGGAAGGGTGATTTATGGCTTCGCGTCCTACGGCAAAGATACTCATCTGTTGTGATTGCGGAGAGGAGTTTGTAGTCACAGTTGACGCTCAGGAGTATTTCGCAGATCGTGGATACATCAGAAATCCTAAGCGGTGCAAGACTTGCTTTTCTGCCGCCAAACGTAATGAAAGGCGCAATGGATCCACGACGACGAATCCTTCAACCACATAGATACTCTCCTGACTGGTACTGATACATCAGCGGCACCATTTGTCGTACTCTTTGCGAAATCGAAAGACCTCTCCATAAGTTGAGTCAGGTCCTTTCCCGCCGAAGGCGGAATGAGACCTGACTCTGTTCTGCGATAATCATATCCCGTGTCCACCTTGATGGCACATGTCCTGACAATTGACTAACACGTACTCAATCAGGGATTATCACAATCGGTTGGAAGAACAGTTCACTAGTCTTGCAAGATGGGACTGTGGTCGTCGTTCTTCAGCCACAGATTTCGGAAGCAACTTGAGTGGACCGTGTTAGTCCACTCGCTCAGCCAGCAAACTGCCCAGAAGCGCCACACACAGGACCAACCCCAGCGATGCCAGCAGCCAGTGCAGGCCGATGATCGGCAGAAGCACTGTTGTAGTCAGTAGCGCTCCAATCGACGAGCCAACTAACTCGAAAGCATAGCCGAGTCCTCGATTGCCAGTTGTTTGAGTGCCGTAGTAACGATTGGTCGCGGCTACAAAGAGAGATCCTGTTCCAAGTGCGACCGAGAATAGAAACAGGAGATAATACGCAAGCAACAGATGTGGGTGAACCTGTTCATAGGTAGCAAAGAATATCACGGTTGCCGCAAGCAGCATCAGAAGCGAGTAGCACCCCATATTCGAATTGACAGATCCGGAGACGAAGTACGCCCCCAACGCCAGTCCGAGCATGAAGGCTCCGATAAGCACAGCTATCTCGGAAAACAATGATCCTGCCATCGACTGATAGACATAAAACGACAGTAACTCCAGAGATAGCGAGACAAGCCCCGCGGTAAAATACAGAAACAATCCTGCACGGCGCGAACGATCTTCCCCAGTCAGGGTGAAGAAGAAGAAAACGAGGATCAATACCGGGATACCAACCAACCACCACGGCTGCCTGAGGATCGATGACACGATCTTTCGATCCAGATCGCTTGTCTTTGAACGGTACCAGGTTTGAATCTGTGACAACCGCGGTCTTTCCAGACTGTTGGTGATATCCGTTCCTGCCATTACCGAGATCAAACGCTCCGTGCTAAACTCGTCCAGCCTGTCCGCCAGGTAGTTATCACTGATGTACTGCGGCGAGTACTCGAGACGCAACAACCTGTTGATGATCGAGTCGTACGGAATATCAAACAGTTGGGTGTCCGACGCGAAAAGCAGTGTCCTCTCCCCCGGCCAGAAAGTCACGTTGGAAAGATTCCCTGCTATGACATTGTGAATCGCAGACAGGAGTTCCCTGGTTTCTTCAGTAACATAACGATCGGTATCGTATCGCGTTGGAACGAAAAGCAGACCACCGTCAGTCAGCATCGATTTCACGGACCGGAGAAACCGACCAGTGAACAAGCGGCTGCGCTGGTAGCTGTCCAAGCCGTCAGCCGGAATGATAATGATATCGAACGATCGTTGGCCACCATGCTTTGATACATACGCGATGGGATCGGATGTAATGCGTGTGACTAAGGATGAGTTCTTAGCGACATCCTCGACGATATCATTGAGTTCGCCCCGAGGGTCAACAGCGGTTATTGAGAACATGCCAAGACTGTCCATAAGTTGAGTCAGCCCGAACTCTATTCGCCCGAAATACAGTATCGAGCGAGCTTCGGGACAGTACACCAGGGGCGGAATGAGCATATTCTCATACGCCGATAGATCAGGTTGCACTGCTTCGATAGCATTGTCTGTCAACAGAATTCGGGTCTCATCCGCCGACAGCATGGCCTGGTGTCCGTAGTGAGTATCGAATGATCGCTCCACCCGATAGGAGCGGTACTTCACACTGTCTACCAACGTATCAACACGAGTTGATACCCAGGGTACAAACCCGAGACAAAGCAGAGCGCCAATAATGAAAACTGCAATGGCAGGGCCGTTGAGACGTCGTGCGAGAATAGCAGGACTGGTGGCTGTAATAACGCCGACCACCAGTGCCATACCCAGCGTGGAAAGCACCGTCCCGACAAGAAACAAAACAGTGACACCACCCACAAACGCTCCAATGCCTTCAAACAGATAAACCTGTACAACTGTTCCTGCTGAAGGCTGACTGCTCCGGGCAAGTACAGGGAAAAGCCATCCGGACAGAACGCCAACAGGAAGCATGACAACAACTGAGATTACGGCTGCGACAGAAAACGGAACGATCTCACCAACGATATCCGTGACCACGAGTGGCGACAGCCGTGTGGCCACAACGCACAACGGCAGGATTATCCCACCGATGATAAAGAGCAGACCCGGAACAATGTGCTTGTTTTTCTTCCCCCCCAGAAACGCTCCAAGTGCCACCCAGCCCAACCAGCCGAATAGCGCCACGCCGATGAACAGTTCGTTTCCGTTAAATGAACTGACCAGTTCACGCAACAAAAGAACCTGGCCGGCAATGGAGAAGAAACCCAGCAGAAACGCCCGGCGAGACATCAGAACAAACCCGGGATTTCGTGATTACAATTCTTGCAGTGATTCCCGTTAAGATTAATTTCATTCACGCGGTAGCCACTACGTCCAATAACGGTGACACCGCAACGCGGACAGTAGGTCGATTCTGACGGATGTCCCGGAAGGTTACCGAGGTAGACGTACTCAAGGCCCTCAGCCCGGCTCACGTCGTAGGCCATCTGAAGAGTTTTCTGTGACGTAGGAGGTAAATTCGTCAGGAGATACTCCGGATGAAACCGCGAGAAGTGTAACGGCGTGTCAGCCCCGAGATTCGCCTTGATCCAGACAGCCATTTCCCTAAACTCCTGCTCAGTGTCATTGAGGGTCGGCACAACCAGGTTAACAATCTCCAGCCAGACACCAGATTTTTTGACCTGCAAAAGCCGTTTAAGAACCGGCCCAAGTTCACCTCGCACGACATCCTTATAATACTTCTTACGAATGGATTTGAGGTCGATTTTCACAGCGTCGAGTTGCAGCAATAGCTCAGCCATGGGTTTTTCATTGATGTATCCACCCGTGATCATGACCGACTTTATTGACTTCTCGTGACCGATCCGGGCCATGTCGTACATGTACTCATAGAAAATCACCGGTTCGGAGTACGTATAGGCAATCGTCGGCACGCGCCGCTGATGGCACAGATCCACGGCGGCCTGAGGTGAAAGCTCGTAGTTATTCGTCTCTTCAGGGAGTGATTGTGATATCTCCCAGTTTTGACAGAACTTGCAGTCGACATTGCAGCCGGCAGTTGCCAGTGACAGCGCGCTGGTCCCGGGATAGAAATGGAATAGTGGTTTTTTCTCGATAGGGTCGATGTTCAGAGCACAAGGAAAGCCATAAACGAGCGTGTGGTAGATGCCCTTGCGATTCTCCCGAGTATCGCAATGCCCCCTTTCACCATCAGCCACAAAGCAACGCCTTGGGCAGATGCCGCACATAATCCCCCCACCGTCCAGTTTGTTATAGAACCTGGCTTCAACAGACGAGAGTTTTCTGGTAAAATCAAGAGCGTATGCGTTTTGCAAGCCGCCGAGAAACTCAGGCAACAACTCGGTCTGAGAGACAACAGTAGCAACAGCGCCACAGCCGAGACAACGGAGAAAAACCCTTCTCTTCATCAGAATTACTCCCGGGCACCATTCTGCTTGACGACTATCACAGTATCCATATACTAATTATACAGCATCGACCGAAAAGGACAAAGCATTTCAACTGTGTCACTCAATGAGTAAGGTGCCCTCACAAGCGACTGTTGAAAAACCCTATGTCCGGCAGATGTCCACATCTGCTGGATTACGCGGCACATGTGGACATGTACCGTGCACAGGGACTTGCTTCGACAAGACCACATGGAGTATTAGGAGTACTTGCTGCTAACGGCCTTTGGCAACAACCCTAAAGCGAGGATTATTCCATGAAAAAGACCATTCACACTGTCTGTGTCCTGATCGCCTGCTGTGGTTTGGCGGGTACACTGTGCGCCGAGGTCAGAGAGCCAGCGGTGGCTGGCATGTTCTATCCCGCCGACTCGGCGGAACTGGCACAGTTAGTCACGGATCATCTCCAGAAAGTGGAGATCGCACCCGATGCTGACGGTGAACTCATCGCGCTCGTCGTGCCTCACGCCGGGCTGAGATATTCCGGTCAGATCGCGGCTCGCGCCTACAAGTTATTAGAGGGCTCCGGCGTTGAGAACGTAGTACTTGTAGGACCATCGCACCGCTATCGCTTCGAGGGTGCATCGGTATACGGACCAGGCGTTACCTGGAAAACTCCCCTGGGAGCGGTACCGTGCAACGACAATCTGTGCAATAGCCTGCTGGAGTTCGACCGACGCATAAGTGTAGTTCTGGAGGCTCATGCCCGCGAACACTCGCTCGAAATCCAGCTACCCTATCTCATTTCCGTCCTGGACAAGTTTCAGATCGTGCCAATCGTGCTGAGTGACCGGGATGCTGTCACAATTGATCGCCTGGCTGAAGCGCTTATTGACCTGAAGGACGACGGAAAAACTGTAATGGTTGCTTCTACCGACTGGCAGCACTTTCGACCAGCGTCACAGGGGTGGCCGAAGGATTCACTTGGAATTGAGTGTGTAAAGGCGCTGGACGTAAATCGGTTGGAAGGGTATCTTCGCACTGGCGAGGTCGAAATGTGTGGCGCCGATGCTATTGTAGCCGTGCTGAAAGCCGCAATTGCCAAAGGCGCTAACTCTGTGCGGCTGCTTGCGTACGGAGATTCAGGCGACATAACTGGCGACAAGCAGGATGTGGTCGGTTACGCGGCTCTGGCCATCTATCGTTCGGAGTCCGCCAGCAACGCCAGAAAGGATGAAAACGAAGTGCGAAAAGAAACCGCCGGACCCGACGATTACTTGTCAGACAGTGACAAGGCTGAATTGCTGTCCCTGGCACGCAGATCGATAGAAGCCTACCTGTCTTCGGCCCCTCCTCCGGAACTTGAGTACTCAGGTGTCCTGGCCGAGATGGGGGCGGCCTTTGTCACGCTCGAAAAGGACGGTCGCCTTCGCGGCTGTATCGGCTACACCGTTCCCGTGGAACCACTGGCCAAGACCGTATCGACCTGTGCTGTTCAGGCGGCTGTATCCGACCCCCGCTTCCCACCGGTGACCGCAACCGAGCTAAATGAATTGCACATTGAAATATCAGTCCTGACACCGCTGAAACGGGTCGAATCACTGGAGGACATTGAAGTTGGCCGAGACGGTCTCATGATCAGTATGGGCAACAGACGCGGCCTGTTGCTGCCGCAGGTAGCCACCGACTATGGCTGGAATCGAACCGAGTTTCTCGAGCACACCTGCCAGAAGGCGGGGCTGCCGACCGATGCCTACAAGTCATCCGAAACGACGATTGAGAGTTTCCAGGCCATTATCTTTGCTGAAGAGGAGTAATCCACGCATGACTGCATTTGACCAGAGTTCTTTCGACCAGTTTGTTGAAGACAACGACGTATACGGTTTCTTCAAAGAAGCCATCACTTTGAAATCCGGCAGGAAATCGCATTTCTACGCCAAATGGAGAACGGTGGTTGAAGATGTCTGGCTGACAGAGAAACTCGTCGATTTTGTACTCAGCTTCGTGAATAGCCAGAA
>QNAF01000116.1 GCA_003641405.1 Candidatus Zixiibacteriota bacterium
ATCACCAACTGACCGACATTTCTCTCTTTGAGTGCACGTACAATCTGCATGAACCTGCCTACACTCTCCTGGTCCAACCCTGCAGTCGGATCGGCGAATATGACAAGGGCCGGAGCCATGGACAGCACCGCTGCGAACGCCAACCGTCGCTTCTCACCCGCCGACAACGAGTAGGGATCGCGCTCCCGGAACTGCCTGTGCGCCAGGCCAACCATGTCAAGGAAAGCGTCGATATCTGAGGGCTCAAGCTTGTGCCCCAGGTTCGATGGCCCGTACGCCACTTCCTCAGCGCACGTAGAAAGAAAGAACTGCCGTTCTGGTTGCTGGAGGATAGCTACTACCTGGCCGCGAATGAGTTTCCGCTCAATCAATGCTTCGGACTGCCCCGCGTAGTTCACTTTGCCGCCAGTTGGCTCAAGTATCCCGCAGAGCAATAGCGCCAGGCTGCTCTTGCCAACACCGGTAGGGCCTACCAGTCCAACAATCTCGCCGGTGGACAGACTCATACTGATGCTGTCGAGCACGTCTGCTTCGGCTCCGTAACCGAAAGAGCCATCTTCGAGAGTGGCGCGTGTGACTCGCTCGCCATGCCGCTGTATCGAAGTGCCAAACGTTTGTGGCAGATCGATCGCTCTGTCTGCGCCCAAAGGCTGAATCAGCCCCGTTCGCTCGGCAAGTTCGGTATCTTCGAATATCTCCGACGGTTGACCGTCGGCGGCAATGCAGCCATTGTCAAGCACAACCAATCGCTTGTAGGTTTTCGCCACGGCGGGGTTTTGAGTAATTCGCAGTTCTACCAATTCCGGGCTTTCACGATGCAGCCGCTCCAGTTCCTTTTCGAGAATCCGACGACCGGTCTCATCCAGAAATGAGTCCGGCTCATCCAGAACGAGTACCGAAGGATTCTGGATCATCACCGAAGCCAGCGCCACCCGTTGTTTTTCCCCCCCGGACAACTCACTCGTCAACCGATCCAGCAGGTGCGATATTCCAAACCGCTCGGCAAGGGTAACCACGGTTCGTTCCATCTGCTCTTGTGGCATAGCCTGGTTCTCAAGAGCAAACGCCAGCTCCTTCTCTACCATGACAGCAACCATCTGGTTGTCCGGGTTCTGAAACAGGATACCCACGCCGGTGTCGGTTGCATCCTGCGAAACTGTCTGTCCATTGATACTTATCTTGCCCCTTCCCGGGTGCCTGAGACTCGCTATCAGACGAGCCAGGGTAGATTTCCCGGACCCGTTGCGTCCCATCACACAGATCGACTCGCCGCGCTCTACCCGAAGGTTCACGCTGCGCAGCGCCGGAGGTTCACCCTCGCGATACCAGTATGTTACGTTATCTAACTTAACCATAAATCAAGAAAGCCGATGCCCACACAAGAAGGCACCGGCTCATAATGACAAACTACATTCTTTATTCCACGTAGTTCACATCAAGGGTGCGTGCCGCAATTGTCTCGTCGAGCCTGCGCACCGGCGTGTCGTGCGGCGCGGAAGTCACCGTCTCCGGTTCCGTTTCCGCTTCTTTCGCAATCTGTTTCATTATCACAGCAAACTGCTCCAGCGTCTCGCGGGTTTCCGTCTCCGTCGGTTCAATCATCATGGCTTCGGGCACAATCAACGGGAAATAGTTCGTCGGTGCATGCACACCAAAATCCAGCAACCGCTTGGATATGTCAGCAGTCCTCACGCCGAGCTTCTTCTGTCGACTGCCCGATATCACAAATTCGTGCATACAGTGAACATCGTAAGGCAGTTCATAATCGCCCTTTACCAGTTCCTTCAGGTAGTTGGCGTTTAACACCGCGTTCTCTGATACTTCCCTGATCCCGTCGCCACCGAGTGTTCGTACGTACGCGTAGGCCCGAACCATATTGGCGAAGTTCCCATTAAACGAGTGAAGCCTTCCCACCGAGTGCGGTCGGTCATAGTCAAAGAACAACTTGCCGCTCTTATTCTTCTCAAGCAGCGGCAACGGAAGGTATTTCTTCAGTTCTTCTGTCACACCGACTGCTCCGGCTCCCGGCCCACCACCACCGTGCGGTGTTGAGAAAGTCTTGTGCAGATTGAAGTGCATAATGTCAAAACCGATGTCGCCGGGTCGGAAAATACCCATGTTGGCGTTGAGGTTGGCACCGTCCATGTACAAAAGACCGCCCTTGTCATGTACAATCTGAGCGATTTCGGCAATATTGCTTTCGAACAAACCCAGTGTGTTGGGGTTGGTCAACATGATACCGGCTATGTCATTGTCCATAACTTCCGCAACTGCATCGGGCGAAATGATCCCATTCTCATTGGAGTTAATCTGCACGGTTGTGTAACCAACCGAAGTAACTGAAGCTGGATTAGTACCATGTGCCGAGTCCGGAATAATTATCTTGTTCCGACCTTCTCCCTTTTCATCGTGATACGCCCGCATAATGAGCAGACCGCAGAACTCGCCGTGAGCACCGGCAACCGGCTGCAATGACATGCCCGGAAAGCCGGAGATCTCGCCAAGGTACTGCATCAACTCCCACATCAGTTGCATACTACCCTCGACACACGCCTCCGGTGTCATCGGGTGCATACTCGCAAAACCTTTCAACCCGGCCGCCACATCGTTGTGTTTGGGGTTGTATTTCATCGTGCAGGAACCCAACGGATAGAAACCACTCTCAATGTGATGGTTCTTCGTTGAAAGCCTGACGAAATGCCGCATCACTTCCGGCTCACTAACCTCAGGCAGTGCCGCGTCGTTCTCACGCCGGAACCGTTCCGGGATCGCCGCCAGTATCTCGCCTTCGGCCTTTCCACACTCAGGCAGCGTGTAACCCTTTCTGCCCGACACTGACTTCTCGTATATCAAGATTCGCTCGTCCATATTCTCACAATCCATGCCAACACATGCGTCTGGCTATTTGCTTTCTGTATCCGTCGGGTTTTTCAGTTTTTCTATCTGTTCATTGGCCCATTCGGCGTCTTCAGACTCCGGATAGTTTTCGACATAGTGCTCAAACGCCACAATAGCCGCTGTGGTGTCGCCCTTTGCCTTGAGTGTGTACGGAATGTATATTTCGGCTTCCTGAACAAAACTGCCGGTTTCAAAATCCGTCACTATAGCAGCGAATGCCTCAACCGCCCTGTCATACTCTTTCGCACGTCGATACATGTCGGCCACGGCGATTCGTGATTCACCGGACAGGGAATCCAACGCCTTACCTGTCGCAAGCACCTTGTTGTACCAGATTTCCGCCTGCTCTGATCCGCCGCGGTACTTGTACTTGTCTGCGATTTCATAGAACAGTGCTCTATCTTCGCTGCCCTTCGCCTTGCCAAGCAAATCTTCCAGTGTACCGATGCCGTTGCTGTAATCGATCATTGTCTGCAGGAACTCTTCGGGTGGCTCATACCCCACCAGGCGATCAATCTCCTCTCCGGATTTTTGTGCCAGTATTGTCGTGGGATACCCAGACACATGGTGCGCCTTCTTGGAAACGGAATCTTCTCCGCCGTTGACCTTCACCAGAATCCAGTCACTGGTTAGCTTACTGATAACCGTTGAATCCACGAACACGACCGTGTCCATCACCTTGCACCACGGTCACGTGTCAGAGAAAAAGTTAATCACAAGTAACTGTTCATCCGAGGCGGCAGCCAGAGCCTCGTCGATACTCGCAAAGTATGGTGCGTGTTCTTCTTCGGCAACAAGCGCAGCCGTGACAGAGGAAACTGCCAGTAAGTACACCATCAGCAATAACGCCATTCGTAATCGTCTTGTCATGCTAGCGGTGGTGTCAGGTGTCTCTGCCTGACACCCCTATTGATTGCCGCCACTGCCAGGCAGAGACGCCTGGCAGCACTGTGAACTGCAAATGAACATCCAAGATTTGTCATTTTCTTAACAACCACCCAGACATCTTAGCCACTATTGCCCAGCTTCCAGCGCGTCGAAGTCTTCTCCCAGCACTGCCTCTAAGATGATCTCCGCTTCCTCCCGAAACTCCTGGGGAACCATCAGAATCTCACCACTTCCACCCGATCCTGAAAATCCTCCGATCATCCCCAGCCCTTTGCCGACCGAGCCAAACGCCGACGAAGTAACCATCGAAGGGATATTATTGGAATCTAAAGCGCCCCTGGCCAGCTCGGAGCGGATCTCACCCGCTATCCTGCAGACTCCGACCCAACTGTCATCCGGTCGGACCGCAGCAGTGGCGGTCGGTGTGGGTAGTTGCGATACCAGCGTCTCGTTGCAGTCGGGACAGATGTTGATTCCCGGCTGATACTCAAACTTGCAGACAGGACAAAAACCCATTCAGTTAACCTCTCGTTGCCAATTGTCACCCAGTACCATGTCAAGAATCCCCACCGCCTCCGGTACATGGTTCTCCGGTACAGAGACTTCAAACAGCCCCTGACCGGGCTTGTAAATATTTGTAAGAGTCAAACCCATCTGACCGAAATAGCCCGACTTGGAGATCACCACCGCAGGTATCTTGTAGGAGCCAAGCACTTCCTTGGCGAAATCGGCTGACATCTGGTCGCCTATCGAGCCGACAAGAACCCAGTTGCTTTCGTTTTCCTCGGTCATCTCAACTCACTCAGTCCTTTGGCCAGTGCTGAAATTTCGGCGTCGGTGCGTTTCTCTGTCAGCGCGACGATCAGACAATCTTTCATCGAAGAATACCAGCGACCTGCATCCGCACCGGCCAACAGACCACGTTCTGTCAGGGCGCTAATGATCTCCGAAGCCGGCCGCGGTGTTCGCACCGCAAACTCCCTTAAGAAAGGACCCTTGAAGTATGGCTTATAACCTTCGAGTGCGAAAATCTCATCGGCCGTCTTCTGAGCTTTCTCAGCCGATAGCAGGGCGACTTTCTTCAGGCCGGTCTTGCCCATCAAACTGACATACACTGCCGCCGTTGCGGCACACAGCGCCTGGTTGGTGCAAATGTTCGAAGTTGCCTTTTGCCTGCGGATATGCTGTTCGCGCGTCTGCAACGTCAGTACGAATCCGGTCTTCCCATCGATATCTTTCGTCCGTGCCACGATCCTTCCGGGCAGATTCCTGATAAGTTTCTTTCTGGCAGCAAAGAAGCCCAACAGCGGACCGCCAAACGACAGTGGTATTCCCAACGGTTGACCTTCACCAACGACGATGTCGGCCCCAGCCTTAGCCGGTGTCCTCAAAAGCATCTGGGCGATAGGATCAACAGCCATGATCATCTTGCCGCCAACATCATGCGTCAACTCAGAAATCTGGTCCGCTTCTTCCAAAAGCCCAAAGAAATTCGGCTGGCCAAGCAACACGCACGCTGTTTTATCATCGACAATGTCCCTTAGCCGATCCAGATCAGTGACACCATCCTTCATGGGAACACTCACAAGCTCAACACCGCGTGAACTGAGGTATGTCTGCACTACTTCACGGTACAGTGGGTTCACCGTCTCGGAGACCACCACCTTGTTGCGCCTGGTAACGCCGGTACTGATCACTACGGCCTCAGCGGCTGCCGTTGCCCCGTCGTACATCGACGCATTGGCCACATCCATTCCCGTCAGCCTGCAGATGTGCGTCTGGAACTCGTAGATGACCTGAAGTGTTCCCTGCGAAACTTCGGCCTGGTAGGGAGTGTATGCGGTCACGAACTCCGGCCGACTGATCACCGCCCCCACCGCCGCCGGAATGAAATGATCGTACACACCGCCACCGGCAAAGCAGGCAAGGTCTGACTGGTTGCGATTTGCCAATTGTTCGATTTCCGTCAGCAATTCCATTTCGGAAAGAGCCGGAATATCGAGCGACCGATTCAGGCGAAGTTTCCTGGGAATACTACTGAAAATATCCTCGAGATTCTCTACCCCGATCTTATCGAGCATGACCTTGCGGTCAGCGTCTGTATTGGAAATGTATGCCATGTCTGTTGATGCTCCCAGAGAAACTTGGGTTACTGAGCAAAAAGTCGCTTAGTCGATGAGTTGTTTGTAACCCTCGGCATCCAGCAATTGATCGATCTGAGTCATATCGGCCAGCTCGACCTTGATCATCCAACCGTCACCGTAGGGATCGCTGTTGATCACCATCGGATCGTCTTCGAGCGCGCCGTTGATCTCGACCACCTTACCACTTACCGGGGAGAAGATTTCTGAAACAGCCTTGACGGCTTCAATTGTACCGAATGCTTCCATATAGGTGACTTCAGAGCCGTCCTCCGGAAGTTCCACGAACACAATGTCTCCAAGCTCTGCCTGCGCCCAATCAGTGATACCCACCGTGGCGACATTTCCATCCATCCTGATCCACTCATGTTCCTTAGTGTACTTGATATCTGCCGGCACGTTCACGTAACAAACCCTCCTGGTTATTCGGTGCTTTTGTCGGATGCAGCTACAGCTTCAGCTTCGACAGCCTGTGGCTTCTCGGCTTCTTCTGACTGGCCGGATCGTTTCAGTGTTATTGTCTTTCGCTTGGTCTCAGTCGAAGGACGGAACTTTGTCTCAATAAACGAAGTATCATAGTTGCCGGCGATGAAATCCTGATTCCCCAGTATCTCCAGATGGAAGGGTATTGTCGTCGGCACTCCTTGAACAATGAATTGTTCCAGCGAATGACGCATTTTTGCCAGTGCCTGTTCTCTGGTACGAGCCCGTACAATGAGCTTGGCAATCATAGAGTCATAGTAGGGCGGGATTACATACCCCGCATATACTGCTTTGTCAACCCGTACGCCAGGTCCACCGGGTACATGAATAGCCTCGATCTTGCCGGGCGTCGGACGGAAATCTTTCTCCACGTCCTCGGCGTTCACGCGGCACTCAATCGAATGCCACTTTGGTCTGATATCTTCCTGGCGATAGGTCAGCTTCTCACCCATCGACACTTTCAGCTGATCCTGCAGAAGGTCAACTTCGTAGGCTTCTTCGGTGATCGGGTGCTCAACCTGTATGCGCGTGTTCATTTCCATGAAGTAGAAATTGCGCTTCTCGTCCACCAGGAACTCAACTGTACCGACACCTCGGAAGTCCACTCCCCGCGCACCCATGATAGCCGTTTCTCCCATACGGGCACGAAGCTCTTCGGTCATGAGCGGCGAAGGTGTTTCCTCTACAAGCTTCTGATGCCGCCGCTGAATCGAGCAGTCACGTTCACCAAAATGGAAGTAGTTACCGTGCGTATCGCCAATCAACTGTATCTCGACATGGTGGGGATTAATAATGACTTTCTCAAGGTACAGGTCTGGATTGGAGAAAGAATTGGCGGCCTCCGTGGAAGCTATATGGAAACCTCGCTCAAGTTCCGCCTCATCCCGACAGATGCGCATACCCTTGCCACCACCTCCGGCCACTGCTTTGAGAATAACCGGATAGCCAACCTCTTTGGCAACGATTGCCGCGTCCTGGTAATTGCCAACCACACCCTCGGAACCCGGTATCACCGGAACGTTGGCCGCCTTCATAAGCGACTTGGCCGATGCCTTGTCGCCCATCTGACGGATCTGCTGCGGAGTTGGCCCGATGAACGTGATCCCGCACGATTCACATACTTCGGCAAAGTCTGCGTTCTCGGCAAGGAAACCATACCCCGGATGAATTGCCCCGGCGTTTGTTACCTCGGCCGCTGCGATGATGCGCTTGAAATCCAGGTACGATTCGTTCGGAGGATTTGTCCCGATGCAGATATCCTCATCCGCAAAACGGACATGAAGAGCATCCCGGTCAATCTCCGAGTAAACCGCCACGGTTTTGAGTCCAAGCTCATTACAGGCGCGTATGATCCTCAGGGCTATCTCGCCGCGATTAGCTATCAGTACTTTATCGAACAAACCAACTCCTTAACCTTGGGTCATCCGGTACGGAAGTAATACCCAATACCAGAACCAAAGAATATACACCAGAATGCAAGAAATATCAAGGGTCATCTGCAAACTGCCGGAATGTGGAGCGCTATTCCCCTGAAAGACAGCAAGTTGGGTGATATCGGCTGGGGCTGGGCGGCGGTTTTCGGTTCACAAGGAACGTGGTCAACTATCCGTCACCCCTGCGAAGGGGCTTGTTGAAAAAGTCATTCCCCTGAGTTGAGTCAGGTCCTTCAAATCTGCGATAGCAGGTTTGTGAGACCTGACTCTGTTATGTGACATGA
>QNAF01000117.1 GCA_003641405.1 Candidatus Zixiibacteriota bacterium
ATAGCCTCCAAAGAAGGCAACAAAGTCATCTCTAAACCTAATCGCTCTCGTCTTGTCTGCATGTAAAAAATCTAGAAGATGCAACACCCAAAACAAAGGACTTTATCAACAAGCCCCAAAGGGCGGGCCACCAGACCTTTTTGGTTGATCGCCCACCGGCACAAATAGCATAATAGACTATGTCGGTTGCAAGACAAACAGATCGCTGTCCCTTCTGCAAAGAGACAATCGCGGCGGAAGCCACCCGCTGTAAACATTGTCAGGCGGATCTATCCGCATTCAGGAAGAAACGCCTACTCAAGCGGTACAATACTTTCCGCACCGGCTTCCTCAGTGGAACTCTATTTACGCTGATATTGGTATTGCTGGTCTATTACCAGTTCTTTGCGGGGGATTGATCTGGCAACTTGTCGGGCTTGTTAGTTGCACCTGTGATTCACAGAACGCAAACAGAAGGACCAGCAGTGCATCCCTGTAGCCCACCCAACGGGTGGGGATTAGCGAATCCGCAATAAACCCACCTGTCAGGTGGGTACAAGTTGTTATGTGTTCTTCAGACCAAGCTTGTCTGCGAAAAACTGCTTACTCTCGGCCAATTGATCTGTGTGCCATTTATGTAGCTCAGACCATTTTTGGGTGACCTTGCTACGCTCTTCGCCGACGGGTAAACCTGATGAACCACCAGACGGGTAGAGTTTCTCTTGCACAGCGACCATATCTCTGGACTTCTTGAAAATCAGATCAATCCTATCTATTACGGACCTATCGAAGAGAAAGGCCGCTTCAGACGCTTCGGAGTAAAATTCTAAACACTCCTGATATGTCGTCTTGCCTTCTCTAATGACTATTAGCAAGTGCTCCTGCACTGCTTTGTATACCTTTAGTCTTCTTTCGTATGTTTCATGCCTCAATCGCTGCTTGTTAATCTTATGCTGTTGGTAGGCAATATAAACAGCAATTAGTGCTATTACAGGCGTTAAGAGTGCAGATAACCAATCTACCCACGTTGCCGAGGTTTCAGGCAACGACTAAATAGTGACAAGTAGCGCCTCAGCCGTATCCATACTTTATCTCCGTAAACACCTAGACTCAACAACTCGTCGGGTTTCTTGATCGCTACCGCGATCTGCGGAAACCCGACCTACGTAACAACCCCCCGCACCACATCAACCACCATCTCCACAGTGATTTCCTTCATGCAGCGCATGAATTCATCCCCCTTCAGCGGGCACTTATTTTTGCGACAGCTAATGCACTCCAACTCGTCGAGGTACACCAGTTTTTTCTGTTTGGAGATCGGTGAAGTCTCTTTTGGAGCGTCCGCCCCTGAGAGGACTATGATAGGAACCCCAACGGCTGCGGCCAGGTGAGCCGGGCCGGAATCGTTGCCGATAAACAGACGCGCACGTGAACAGATTGCAGCTAATTCTCTCAGCGACGTTTTACCGGCAAGGTTGGCTACACTGTCACTATCAACTGCTTCACTGATTTCGTCACCGGCCTTGGCGTCGTGTGATGATCCCACCAGCGCAATTTTGAGATCGTGTGCCGTTATCAGGTATTGTGCCAATGCTGTGTAATTATCGGTGCCCCAGCGACGTGACTCGGCCACTGCTTGAAACGCGATCACTGCGTAAGAATCATCCTTTCCGACACCGTAACCTTCGAGCAAATCCATCCCGCGCTGATTATCCTGTTCGTCCAGAAGCAGTTTTGGTTCTATGTATTCGATAGACACCCCGGCACCGCGCCTGAGAAGATCAAAATACACTGTTGAGCGATGCTCGGAGTTCAATGGTGTTGGCAGCGGCAGCGGCTTGGACAGAAGCAGGCGGCGACCATCGGCAATGTAACCAATGCGCACCTTGACACCGGCCAGCTTAAAAGCGCTGGCCGCTCCGAACGACGGCGGAAGAACATAGCCGACATCATAGTCACCGGGACTAATGATATCACGAATCCTGAGCATTCCCATCAGTCCGTGGACGTACTTAGTGGGAATCGTCAGAATGTCATCAACACCGGGATTCTTGCTAAACAACTCCGAGAGGTGCTCCGGCACCAGGATCGTTACCGTTGATCCCGGATGCGCTTCTCTGGCTTCGCTTATCATAGGTAGGGCCATAACACAATCACCGAGGTGGTTGGGGACGCGTATGAGGATATTGCTGCTCATCAGATTACGAACTTGCTTTCCAAATCAATCCGGTTGGTCAAATAGGTCTTGAGTTCCTCAAGGTACCGGTTTTTGTTCTCCAGATAAAATACCCTCGCATCCAGCAGGGTCAACATGGAAATCTGCCCATCGGCGTGACGCTCCTCGGCAATATCGAGTCGCTCTTTGGATAAGTCGATCTGCTGCCTGATTATATCCAGTCGGCTATAGCAGACATCAAGCTGGTTGACATAATTGGCAATCTGTGCCTTCGCCGAGCGCCTGGCACGGGTGTACTCGTAGTTTGCCTGCTCCGCCTGGAATCGTGCCGCTTTCACCGCCGCACTGCCGGCCCCACCATCCCAAATTGGCATCCGGAAATCCAGCGACACCGACCAGCCCCTGGTATTTATATCATTCTCTCGATAGGAATCTGTACGTTCTTCTTCAATCTTCTGTTGCCCCATATTGTATCCAACGTTGAGGTCGCCCGTCAGACCATGCCCGGACGCAGCATAGTCGGCCTGCCGTTCCGCTTTGGCATAAACGCGCTCTGCTTTCTTGATGGGGGCCGAGTGCTCCCAGGCTGCCACAAGTCTCTGGGCTTCTGCTGAGTCCAAATGCTCACCTACGATCGGTTCAACGAGCTTTAGCGTCTCCGTAATGTCAAGATCGAGTAGTGTGTACAACTCCCGTTTCTGCTCTTCACGCTGGGTCTTGATCTCGAAATGAGCCAGTTCGGCATCAAGACGGGCTGAAGACGACATCAGGAAATCTTCTTCGGAGATAACACCGTCGGTTAGCTTGGCTGAGTCTATCTGCTCCTGAAGCAGTGTCTTCTCCAGCTCATCACCCGTCATCTCGGAACGCAATGTTAGTTGAAGAAGTCCTACATAGGCCTGGGTCACTTCCTTCCTAAAACCGGATTCTTCCTCTATCCTGGTAACCCTGGCGATTTCCAGGTCGTCCTTGCGGTTGTTCAATTCGTACTTCACCGCGGAAGGCCGGAAAAGCGGCTGGGCCAGGGAGAAATTGAAGAATCCTATCTTACTGTTCTCATTGACGAAAAGTCCCGACCCGGCATCGTACCGGGTGTCAGGGTAGCGATTGTCCTCGGTTCTCAAGTTTGCTGTTGCAGTAAGGTTGCCGCCCGTAAAGAGCGACTGCTTCAGTTCGATAAACGACCTGAAATCCAGGTTCCTATTCTCGAACAGTTCCTTGGTGTGTGGATCGCTATACGGTCTATATGACTCATCGACAGCATACGTCGGCACCGACCCGTTGATGGATATTTCCGGCAAGTACATATTGATCCGCCGCGCACGGTAGTACTGCTGAGCCACCTCAAGGTTGCCACGAATCATCTCACCCCTGGCGGTCTGGTTAAGGGCACGTTTCAGGGCCTGATCCAGCGTGAGTTGCCGCGCCTCGCCCTGGCCTGTCAGGCCAACCACTAACACAAGAAATAGAATCAGTGACAGAACCCACCGCACACTTCGTCTATTTGAGATCTTTAGTCTCATCTCCGAACCTCATTGAAATGGGAGTTTATTCGTACCTCAGAGAATCAATCACGTCTAACTTGGCTGCCTTGTTGGCAGGATAGATTCCGAATATCAACCCAACCGCAGTCGACACACCGACAGCCAGGACAATGGAAAACAGTGACACGATAGTCGGCCAGTCGGCGTAGAACGAAATCACTTTGGATATTATCAGTCCCACAGCCAGCCCGATAGTGCAGCCAAGAAGACATATAACGACCGCTTCAAGCAGGAACTGTTTGAGAATATCGTCACGCGTGGCTCCGACTGCTCGCCGCACACCAATCTCCCGTGTTCGCTCAAGCACCGTGGCGAGCATGATATTCATTATCCCAATGCCACCCACAAGCAATGACAGCCCGGCAATGGCGCCCATTACGATATTGAATATCTGCTGCGTTTTTTGCGATTGTCGAAGCAGCGATTCCGGCACGACTATCTCGTAGTCCTCAAGGCCGGCATGCCGCCGCTTGATAACACTCTCCACGAGTTCCGCTACCTGCGGCACCATGTCCAGTTCCTTTACCGTGATTGTCAACTGGTCGATCTCCGGAGTGTTGTATGCCTGGGCACCGTCCTGACTTCCCCCAATCACAATGAAGCGGCCACGTGCCATCCCCTCGGATGCTACTACCCGGTCGAACTTTTTTCCAGCCGTATTGAAAGGAATATAAACATCTTCGTTGAAATTTCTTAGTTCCAGCCCCTCGACCTTGCCACGGCCGATATATTTGTCCACCATGACGCCAACCACGGTGAAATTGTACTCACCCATTCGCACCGTACGACCAATCGGATTTTCAAACGCAAACAGTTGGCGCTTGGCTTTGGCCCCCAGTACACACACCTGGCTGAATTCGTTGTTGTCACGATCAGTGATGAAACGACCGTAAGCAACATCTATTGACGAGGAGTAAACAAATGAAGGTACTGTAGCCACCACCCTGACCGCGGCTTCGTTACTCCCGTTGAAGATTGATGAGATCGCCTCAAACCGCTGGGGAACCACATTGGCTATTTGCTCCGTGAAACTGGCAATGTTTTCACCATCGGCCAGGTTCAAGCCCGGTGAGCGCGCCAGGGATTCATCGGCTCCTGCGGTTTCTTCCGGTATCTGGGCTTTGATTATGATGTTGTTGATACCGAGGATCGATATCTGCTCCATCGCTTCCTGTTTCGCTCCCTCGCCAATCGACAGCATGGCGACTACAGCCGCCACCCCCATGATAACGCCCAGCATGGTCAGCAGCGTGCGAAGCTTGTGAGCCGCCAGCGACTCAAACGATACTTGTAGAACCCGTCCGTAATCCATGATAACCTGTCTTAGCAGGTTGTTGAAAAACCGTCCGTATGCGGTGGTGTCAGGTGTCTCTGCCTGACACCCCTACCGATTGCCGCCACTGCCAGGCAGAGACACCTGGCAGCACTGTGGACTAGGTATGAACATCCCAATGTCACTTTTTCAACAACCCGTTAGTGTCCTTTCCGACCTTTCCTGCTTCCCGACGGTCGCTTGGGAGGCTTTCGACCCTCATTCAATTCCGGCTGCGTGGCGCGGTCACCGGGCAAAGTCTGTTCATCCAGTGTCGGATCAGCCAGACAGATCACCTCCCCACCTTCCAGGCCGGAGAGTATTTCTATCTCCATATCACTGCGACGACCAACCTCGACTTCACGTTCACTCTTGTTCTCAAGGTAGACGACGGTTCTGGACTCTTTCTCAAAGACTGTTTCAAGTGGCACCCGCACCACCTCTTCGAGGCGATCAACCACGACACGGCAGAAAGCCGACATTCCCGGTTTGAGTCTCTCGTCTTCGTCTTCGATAGCGATTTCCACATCAAACACGTTGATTTTGGAGTTGTAGTCCTTCTTGTGCGCCAGCGTCCCTTTGTTGATCACTGTTCCCCTGAACATTGTATCCGGGATGGCATCGAGACGGATGTGAACATACTGGCCAGAGTCTATTTTGGCAGCGTCAACTTCGGACACGGTGCCACTGACAATCATCTCACTGAGATCAGGCAGGTTCACCAGCCCCTGACCCGGCCAGGGCGAATCACCTTCCTGCACCTTGCCCATCTGTCCCCCCTTCCATATCTCAAGGTATACCACCATGCCGGGGATAGGAGCCGTCATGCTCAACTGTGACAGTTCCCTTTCGCTAAGCATCAACCTGTCCCGGGCACGCTGTACCTCAAGTTCAGCTTTCTGAACGTCCGCTCGCAACTGATCAAGCTTGGCATCATGGTTCAGCCTGGCCAGCTCAAGCTCAAGCCGGGCTTCCTCGGCCAGTCTCGGGGCTTCGTGCTTCTGCTCGTCGTACTTGCGTTGAGCTCTCTGGAGATCCAACTCCAGATTCTTTTCCTGGATTTCATACTCCTTGGTGGTTCGCTCCAGGGAGGCCTGATTTATCTTGAGGCTGGACTGTCGGTCGGACAGTTCGGTCAATTGCTCGGTAGCATCAAATTTGATAACTGTGTCACCTTCCTGCACACGCATTCCTTCCTGCGCCAGCCATGTAATCTGTAGGCCCCTGATTCGCGGAGCAGAGATCGTGTAGGCACGCGCCGCGTCCACCACCCCGCTGACATTCTGCGAGATAACCAGTTCTCCGCGCTGTACTGTCGCAGTTGGAATATCATACGTTTTTGTGAAAATCGCATTCACGCCGAAATACCCAACAAGGACGATCACAATTGCCACACCGCTGATTACTATAGCTTTCACGCGTACCTCACTCCTGATTCGTCATGACTCTGTCTAAAAACCCATACCACCGCGTTTTGAGAACAGATTCTGGTTGTCCTTATTGCCTACGTACTGCGGCCTCCGATTGTTCCACCGACTGAGGAGGCTTCTTCCAGCGATCATGCGTCCACAACCATTGATCCGGATAGCGCCGAATCTGCTCCTCGAAAAACCTCATGTAGCGCTCCGTCATGATCTGAACATCTTTCTCCTCATCACCGGATTTGGGCGAATAGATAGGATCACCGGCTATCATCACATGGCGGTCATATTTCACACGCCTTAGCAGGAATGGCAGGATAGGACATCCACACCTTAAAGCAAACAGCGCCGGTCCTTTGGCCGCCGACGCCGGGCGACCGAAAAAGTTCACTGACACCGACCTTGCGGGCGCATACTGGTCGCACGCAATCCCAATGAACCGGTTAGACTGCAACGACTTGAATACTCTGCGAGCTGAGACCGACAAATCAATCGCACCTGACCCCATTGAACGGCGCAAATCCCTTATCATCCTGTCCGTTTTGGGGTTGCTCTGAGTGGCCACGAGCAGATCAATAGGGTAGCCGTTGACTCCTACCCAGGCCCCCATCATCTCCCAGTTGCCGAAATGAGCCGTGGCCACTATTCCACCGCGACCCTTCTCGCTGGCCTCTTTCAAACCATCCAAACCCGCCCCTTCGACCAATTCCCGAAGGTCCTCCTGATCGGTCTTGCCAAACCGCGCTATTTCAATCAGCGAACGACCGGTATTCTGGAACACGCGCTTCACAATCTTGCTGATCTCAGCATCAGAGAGCGAGTTCCCCATCCCGGCCTTGAGATTATCGAAGGCCAAATGCCGACGTCGTGACATAACACTGTGAGCGATGCTTCCGAGTGTAGCTCCCAGCTTATCGGCAACCCGCGGTGAAAGCCGCCGCGCAGTCCAGAAGCCAACCGCGGCAGCAAGATACTCCAGGTTGTGTTTCAACGACGCCATGGTTCGTCATCATCCGTTTGCTCGGGATGGTCAGAATCGCCGTAGTCAAAATCTGTCGATGCCATCTTCTCTTCTTCGTCCCACTTCCTCAGATACTCGCGTTTCTTGCGCATTTTGAGGAAGAATCCGATGATAAGAATCACAGCCAGTGCTATCCAAAAATATGTCATATCCGTTATCAAAGTTACCAGGTTGAATCTACTTTGCAAGTATACTCGAAACTCTGTCTCGAAGTCAGCATAATTCGACCCGGTCGATGCCATCAGGGAATTATCAATGGAGGCTCCGGCGGCGATCGAGTCGACAAACAGGTTGACGGCTTTGATCCCGTATTCATCAAAAAAGTATTGCACCGCCAGGTAAGACTCAGCATAAGCCAGCCGGGCCTTGCCGGCACCGAACCGATTGACCATCTCAATCTCTTCCAGTGGCACGAACTGCCCCACAACCGCCGAAAGACTCATAGTAAGGTTGCTGGCCCAACTCCATTCCCTTGACACCAATACAGCCAGTCCTTCGTCAAACCAGCGCGGGCGATGGCGATGACCTACTCGATGCGCCAGCGCAAGATGCGCATACTCGTGCGCCAGCAACTCTTCCAGCGACTTGTTGATATTGAACTTGGCGGGCGATTTTACCACGATCATCC
>QNAF01000118.1 GCA_003641405.1 Candidatus Zixiibacteriota bacterium
ATGGATCACCTGACCGCTCCTGGCGGGTTCGAAGACGGACCCGCCCTAAAACTATACACTAGCCCGACGGAACCGCAGGCACTCGCAGAGTGGTTGGTGTTCCGACACGCCGAAGGCGGGGAGAACCCCGACGTACCCGGATGTCATGCTGATCTTGTCGAAGTATGGTGCGCTGTTTGCTCACCTCACCCTTCGACGGGCTCAGGGTGACAGTCAAAGAAGATGTCGGGTTTCTCACTCAAGGGGATAATGTTCGGAACCCGACCTTACTCTTGCAATTATGACCGTATAGTCATACTCTCTATACTATTATTATATATCTGCATTGCAATGGCAAGAACAAACTTGACCTTTGCCAGGCTCGAACCCTATATTCGACCCGCTTGCTAAAGCAGGTATGACTATGAAAGATAACTCACGAAATATAAAGGAAGGAACCAACCATGAGTAAAGTCAGAGTTGCTATCATCGGCGTCGGCAACTGTGCGTCTTCGCTGGTGCAGGGAGTCGAGTACTACAAGAAAGCCAAAGACGAAGATCAGGTCCCGGGCCTGATGCACGTCAACCTTGGCGGTTATCACATCCGTGATATCGAGTTCTCGGCCGCTATCGACATTGACAAGAACAAGGTCGGCAAGGATCTCTCCGAAGCCATCTACACCAAACCGAACAACACCTTTAAGTTCTGCAAGGTGCCGAAGTGGGGTGTCAAGGTCCAGCGCGGCATGACCCACGATGGTCTGGGCCACTATCTCTCTCAAGTTATTGAGAAGGCTCCCGGCGATGCAGTCAATGTAGCAAAGGTGCTGAAGGACACCAAGACCGACGTTGTTGTGAGCTACCTGCCGGTTGGTTCGGAGGAGGCTACCAAGTGGTATGTGGAGCAGATTTTGTCCGCCGGTTGCGGATTCGTCAACTGTATTCCGGTGTTTATCGCGCGTGAAGCATACTGGCAGAAGCGATTCAAGGAAAAGGGTCTGCCGGTAATCGGCGATGATATCAAATCACAGGTGGGCGCGACAATCACTCACCGCATACTGACACGCCTGTTCCTGGAGCGCGGTGTCAAGCTGGAGCGTACCAGCCAGCTCAATGTTGGCGGCAATACTGATTTCCTGAACATGCTGGAGCGTTCGCGTCTGGAGTCAAAAAAGATTTCCAAAACCAACGCTGTCACCAGCCAGCTCAACTACGAGTTGGAACCGGGCAATATTCACATCGGGCCGTCGGATTACGTGCCGTGGCTGGACGACCGCAAGTGGGCGTATATCCGGATGGAAGGCCGGACGTTTGGCGATGTGCCTCTCAATATCGAGATGAAGATGGAAGTATGGGATAGCCCGAATTCTGCTGGTGTGGTGATTGATGCCGTCCGCTGCTGCAAGCTGGCGCTTGATAACAACCTTTCCGGCGCACTGATTGAGCCGTCTTCGTATTTCAAGAAGTCGCCGCCGGTGCAGTACACCGACGACCAGGCCCGCAATATGACCGAGGAGTTCATCACCAAGTACGGTTGGAAACAGACCGCGGTTCGGAAGCCTCGCAAGGCCGCCAAAAAGCCCGCTGTCAAGCGACCGGCAGTGAAGAAAACCGCAAAGCCAAAGGCGAAAGCCAAGCGTGTGGTCAAGAGGAAGAAATAGCGCTTTGTCCTCTTTGCAGGATTGACTACCTTAACCGGCGATGAATAATCGCCGGTTTTCTTTTTGCTGACGGTCACCAACTATGCCATCGAAGAGAAAAAAAAGACAATCGCTGTTTGTGACGTTTGAGGGTATTGATGGTTGCGGCAAGAGCACGCAACTGTCGAAGGCGGGTGACCTTCTTGACTCACTGGGGTACAAGGTGGCACGTCTGAGAGAGCCGGGTTCAACCCCGACCGCAGAGCGAATCCGCGAGATACTCCTTGATCGCAACTCATCGATAACGGACATCACCGAACTACTATTATACGAAGCCGCCCGCAGTGAGATTGTCAGCCGCGAGATTGGGCCACTTCTGAAGTCCGGCTATATTGTCCTGTGCGATCGCTTCTACGACTCCACCACGGCTTACCAGGGGTACGGGCGCGGACTGGACATCAGAATGGTCAAGCGGCTTCACCGAGTAGCTACCGGCGATTGCATACCTGACTTGACTTTGGTATTCGATGTTAGCCTGAAAATGGCACGATCCAGACTTGGCCGGAGTCGTGACCGGTTGGAATCACAGTCAAAGGCGTTTTTCTCCAGGGTGCGAAACGGGTTTCTACAGATCGCAAAGACTGAATCAAGACGTGTGAAAGTCATTGACAGTTCCCGACCGGTTGATGAAGTGTCCGCCGACGTGGAGAAACTGATTCTGCGAAAGCTTCGCTGATTATGGTCTCGTCAGGTATTTCAAACCGACGCTATCTCCTTCTTGCAGTCCTTTTTATCTTTCTGACAGTGCTGATATCGGGAGCTATGGCTGTGTATGTTCTCTCTGATAGCGACATACACGAAACACACATGCTGGCGCTTGCAGCGATTCAGATCGATCGTGCATACGGAGAGGATGTTGACTGGGACCGGTTGCTTGATGCCGGCATGGAGGGCATGTTTGAGCAGTTGGACCGCTTCTCGGGTTATCTTGATCCCGGTCGGTTTGAGCGAGTGCACGAAGAATTCGCCGGTGCCTATGTAGGTATCGGGGTCAACGTCATCAAACACGATGATGGACTAATGGTGATGTCAGTCCGGGAGAATGGCCCGGCCGCTGAAGTAGGGCTGCTGAGCGGGGATATCATCATCGAAGTCGATTCCATCAAACTCTCCGGGCTGGGAGCAGAAGCTGCAACAGATCTGCTTCGCGGGGAAGAGGGCACCGAGGTCGGGGTGATCACCTACCGTCCGGTGAGCGAAGACACCCTGTACATGCAGATAACTCGCTCCCGTATGGACCTCATACACATCCCATTTGCCGGATTCACGCCTGATAGCGCTATTTATGTACGACTACTCGGTTTTGATGCCGGCGCTGCGCGCGATCTGGAGAAAGCTCTCGATTCACTTCTGGGCAGCGAGGACATAGACGCAACCAGCATCATTCTCGATCTTCGTGGCAATCCCGGCGGGTTGTTTACCGAAGCATACCATACAGCAAATCTGTTCCTGGAGGAAGGGCAGTTCATCGTCGGTACGAAAGGGCGATTACGCTGGAACGATCAGTCATTCCATTCGACCGGTAATGATCTGCCCGGTGGTCTGCCGCTGGCTGTGATTGTGGACGGCGGATCAGCTTCGTCTGCTGAGATAGTCGCGGGCGCACTCAAGCAGCTTGCTCGCGCCACACTGATCGGGGACACGACATTCGGCAAGGGGCTGGTTCAGGGGTTCGCGCCTCTTACAGAAGGTGGTGCCCTGAGCCTCACTATATCGCGCTACTATCTGCATGGCAACGTGTTCCTCAATGAGTTTGATACCGTCCTGAACGACGTCGGGCACGGGCTGGTGCCTGATCACATTATCAAGTTCACTGAATACGATCCTTTTCCACGGGCGGTTGAATACTCTTTGTTGCTGAATCGATTCGCGAATCAACATCAGGACGAGATAATCGCGTCTTCGGGCGAATTTGGGCTTGATGATAACTGGGTGGATCGATTTGAAGATTTTGCTCATCAGGAAGGGTTCGAGTATCAATCACCGGTTACACATAGCGCGGAGCGGCTTCTTGAGATAGCTCGTATGAGACAGGTGCCGTCGGTGGTACTGGAGGCAGCCGAGAGAATCGCAGAGAAGGCGCGTTTGGACGACACTCGCCAGTTTAGTCAGTACACCCGTTATATCGCCATGCGACTCAAACAGATTGCCTTTGCGAGGAAGTATGACGTTTACACTGCCTACGCCAAAGCTATTGTTCCGGAACGACCCGATATCCAACTGGCTGGACAAATTCTTACAGAAAAATCCCGTTGAGGTTTGCGTGGGATGAGTTCTTCCCGCAAAGTTGTTTTCTGTGATTTCGATGGCACTGTAGCCAAACGTGATGTCGGGTACAACCTGTTCCGGCACTTTTCGGGGGAACGCAATAGGGAACTTGTGGATGATTGGATGGCCGGAAGGATCTCCAGCCGAGATATCCTCACCAGGCAAGCTGAAATGGTCCATGCCTCTCCCGAAGAGATATTTGAGTTCCTGGATAAGTTTGAGCTCGACGGCACCTTTGCAGATTTCCATCATCTCTGCCAGGCCAACGGGGTGGAGCTGATAATCGTCTCGGAAGGGTTGGAGTTCTATATCAGGCGTTTGCTCGACAGGGAGGGACTGGCGTATACTAAAGTCATCAGCAACATTGGTGTTCTAAAGCAGAATCGACTCTTTGTTGAGTTCCCCTACTCCAACAGAACCTGCCAACGCTGTGGAAGCTGCAAGGGGGAGCGGATTGCGGAGTATCGCCAGGCTGTGGGGGGTAGCTGTGCGGTTGCATTCGTAGGTGATGGGTATTCCGATGCCTGCGCCGCCGGAGAGGCTGATATCCTTTTCGCCAAAAAGGACTTATTGCAGTATTGCCAGTCAAAGAATATTGCGTATAATGAATTCGAAGATTTTCGTGATGTGGCCGGTCGCCTGGCGGAGTTGGGCTTCCTGGTTGCATGAGAGCAACCCTGATAGAGGTTCCAAGTCGTGAAAGCAATTGTTATGGCCGGTGGTTTTGGCACCCGCCTTCGTCCCCTTACAATTAACGTCCCCAAGCCCATGGTTCCGATAGGCAACCTTCCAATGATGGAACATGTGGTTGCATTGTTAGCCAGGAGTGGGCTGACTGACATAACGTCTTTGTTGTATTTCCAACCCGAGCACATCAAGAGCCATTTCAAGGATGGTGGGACATTCGGTTTCAAGATGGACTATCGGTTGCCGAATGCAGATCTCGGTACGGCCGGTGCGGTCAGGTTCGGAGTGGGAGACACAAGCGATCCCGTTATTGCGATTTCGGGCGATCTCATAACTGATTTTGATCTCGCTGAAGCCATAGAGTGGCACAAATCAAAGCAGGCTCACGCAACTATACTCCTGACCCGCGTTGAGAATCCGTTGGCTTACGGTATCGTTATTACCGATGACGATGGCCGCATTGTCCGTTTTCTCGAAAAACCAACATGGGGCGAAGCCTTCTCAGACACTATTAATACCGGTATCTACATTCTTGAACCTGAGGCGATGGAGCTAATACCAAAGGGGAGTGACTTCGATTTCTCACAGAATCTCTTCCCTCTCATGCTCTCCAGGGGAATGCGACTGTGCGGCAAGATCATGAAAGGCTATTGGAAGGACGTGGGTAACGTCGCAGAGTATTACCGTGCCCATCAGGACATCTTCTCAGGGAAACTTAATCTCGATCTTAAACTGCCACGGACTGAGACCGGCAACGCCGTGCTTTACCAGGGTGCCAATGTCGAGATAGGGGATGATGTGCTTTTCAGCGGAACTGTCATTCTCGGTAACGATACCCGAGTGCTCGCCGGAACCAGGCTTCACAATTGTGTCATCGGGAACCGCAGTCGGGTCGGCCAGGAGTGCAGCCTGAAGGATACGGTGATCTGGGAGGATACTTCCATTGGCGACGGTTGCCGCTTTTCCAGTGCCACGGTATGTAACAACTCTCGGATGGGCGACAAAGTCCAGTTACTGGATCATGTAATTGTCTCTGACGACTGCACCGTTGGCAACGGCGCCACGATTAAGGCCAACTGTAAGATATGGCCGAGCAAAATTGTGGATGATGGCGCGATTGTATCATCGTCGCTGGTGTGGGGTGAGAAATGGAACTCCGGGCTTGTCACTGATTCCAAGGTTTCCGGACTGGCCTTAACGGAGATTACGCCCGAGATGGCCGTGCGTCTTGGGGCCGCTTTCGGAGCCTCGCTGGGGCAGGGGACTTCGGTTGTTACAAGTCGAGATGCCTCGGATATTTCGCGTTTGCTTCGTCGTTCGCTCATGTCTGGTTTGCTGGCATCCGGAGTGCATGTGTCCGATCTGGAGCAAGTACCGGCTCCGGTAGTGCGTTATGCGTTGAGCAAGGGTAAGTACGCTGCCGGTATATACGTTCGACACGACCCCAACGACTATCGTCAGCTCGATTTCATCTTCTTTCACGGATCCGGTCTGGACATGCCGCCAGCCAAGCTCAAGAAACTCGAACGGAACTATTTCGGCGAGGATTTCGAACGTGCTTCGCTTGACAATATTGGCCATCTCGACCACCCGCAGCGTGTGCTTGAAGACTATCAGGCCGAATTTACGTCGGCAATTGATGTTGAGCTTGTCCGCGAGGCCGGTTTCAAGATCGTGGTCGATTATGCCAGCGGCTCTTCTTCGCAGGTCTTCCCCAACTTGTTCTCCACTCTGGGCGTATCCGCGACGGAGTTGAATGCCAACCCGAATCCCAGCCGATGTTCAACTTCACAGGGAGAAAGCTCTCGCGCTATTGTGCAGTTGTCGGCTATTGTCCGTTCGCTGAATGCCGATGTTGGTTTTCGGATAAACGCGGCTGCCGAGAAGCTCTCGGTAGTTGACGACATGGGTCAACCACTGGATAACCAGACCCTGTTGTTGCTTGTGACGGAGCTTTTTCTGCAGGCATATAAACCCGAGAGGTTTGCAGTGCCGGTTGCTGCCTCCATGGGAATAGAGGAAATAGCGGGCAGACTTGGTGTTGAGGTCATCCGGGTGTCAAACGATCACAGGGCCATGATGGAAGTCCGCCATGCCAGTGAAGTCTCTTATGTCGGTGGCACACGTGGTGGATTCATATTCCCCGGTTTCCAAACCGGTGCCGATGGGCTTTTCGCCATGGTCAAGATACTTCAGATGCTTGCTGGAACAAATGAGCGCCTGAGTGAACTTCGAAAAAGATACGACCAATACTCTCGCGAGACCGTATCCGTGCCCTGTCCCTGGTCTAAAAAAGGCCTTGTCATGCGACGTTTGATCACGGAGTCTGCCGCCAAACAGCGACAACTGGTTGACGGCATACGGATATTCGAGGATGGTGCCTGGGTTCTGATAACTCCGGACAGGGTTCGTGCTTCTTTCAATATTCTGGCTGAGTCGACCTCTAAAGACAACACATCGCAATTGATCAATCGCTACCGAACTCTGGTCGAGAACTGCAAAGTAGAATAATTCCCCGGCGCAACCGGATCCAATCCGGTGCTCTAAAAGAAACCGCCGACTCTTGGCAGAGCCGGCGGGTACAGGTAGAATGATGGGTTGGGAAACTTCTTTATTTTGTTTCTACCCAAGAACTTAAGTGTCGATCTATCATATTCTACGCAGGAGTCTCTCAGAAGTTTCCGTCAGGCAGAATTTTCTCCGCCAAACTAATATTTAGCCCACCTATCATGCGGATTCTAATGATGTCAACCCTCAAGTAGGTTTAACTCCCTGGTGGGAGGGTTGTTCCGGGGCAGGCGCGCAGTCGTTGAGTTGGCTACCATCAGGAACCTGTTGTGCTGCTTTCTTCTTTCACTTAAGATATGATGACGGTATGGGATGTGGCCCTGGTAACAGTTTTGCAGGGAAGGATTCCCTGCGATCCTGCCATCTGGTTGCCTGCCTCAAGGCCGCAACGATGAAAAGAGGGAACGACATGAGTGCAAACGAAGCGAACAGTTCTGAGGCATACGCCCGCAGTCTCTACCTCTCCAACCTGCTGAGAGAGCCGGCGATTGCAGCAGCTACTGACTCACTGCGCCTTCCTGCCGGGAGTCGCGGGCTGGATGTCGGTTGCGGGATTGGTCTGCACACGGCCTTATTGGCGAAAGCGGTGGGTCGAGAAGGCCACGTAACCGGTGTTGACGTGCAGCCGGATTTCCTTGCCCGCGCGAGAAATATCGCGGAAGAATCCGGCCTGGAAAGTCAAATCGTGTTTCGGGAGGGCAGCGTACTGGAGTTGCCGTTCGATAACAGCACCTTTGACTGGGTATGGAGCGCTGATACCATTTGGCCCGGACCTTCGA
>QNAF01000119.1 GCA_003641405.1 Candidatus Zixiibacteriota bacterium
CTTGTCCTGTTGGGCTTACTGTTCTTCCTGCTCTGGAAAGGTTGCCGCATTGCTGCCGCCCAGCCTGACAGGTTTGGGTTCCTGTTAGCGGCTGGTATGACATGGTCGCTGTTTGTCAACATTGCCATCAATATCGGCGTGGTGACCGCCCTGCTGCCGGTAACAGGTCTGGCGCTACCGTTCTTCTCGTATGGTGGGTCATCGCTGTTGATATCGAGCGCCGCAATCGGTGTGCTCCTGAATCTCTCACGGAGGGTTCAGCGATGATTCCTTCACTGAAAGAGGCACGTATCGTATTTGCAGGCGGTGGTACTGGTGGGCATTTGTTCCCGGCATTGGCGATAGCCGATAGGATCAGAGAACTACTCAGTGACGATTGCAAGGTACAGATCACATTCGTGGGAACCAAACGTGGTATCGAGTTCAGGCTTCGGGAATCGCTCGGTTACCCGCTACGTCTAATCAACGTCCGTGGCATCGCACGTTCACTCACTCTCCGTAACCTTGCTCTGCCGTTTGTGCTTGTTGGGGCGCTGTTGAAATCACGCTCGATTCTTAGCGAACTGGCACCCCATGTTGTTGTCGGCACCGGCGGATACGTATCGTGGCCGATCCTGAAAGCGGCATCGTGGAAACGAATTCCTACCGTGTTACAGGAACAGAACACGTTTCCCGGAATCGCCACTCGTCGTCTCGCCGCACGGTCCAAGAGTGTCTATTTGGGTTTCGAGGAAGCTCGTGAACATCTTGCAGATGATGTGAATACGGTTACTACCGGCAACCCGATGAGAAAATCTGTGCTTGGTGGTGATCGAGACGAAGCTACCAGGCTCTTTAAGCTGGATCCATCGAAGAAAACGATACTGGTACTCGGCGGTTCGCAGGGTGCTCGATCTATTAATAATGCGATCATCAGGAGCTTGCGCACCGGCCAGCCGGGAGAAAAATATCAATTGTTATGGCAAACGGGGAAAAGGGACTACAAGGACGTAGTCGTTTCTACGGGTGAGGAAGGTAAGGGTCACTCCCTTTTCCCTTTCGAAAATCGCATGGCTTTGGTTTATGCTGCGGCTGATCTGGCTATCGCGCGTGCCGGCGCCATCTCATTGGCGGAACTGGAAGCTTGTGGTATTCCGGCAATTCTCATTCCATATCCATACGCTGCCGGGGATCATCAACGCAAGAACGCCGAGGCCTATGTCAAGCGTGGCATGGCTGAAATGGTAGTGCAGGCGGAACTGGGGAACAGTGACATCCTGACGCACGCCGTAACTCTGCTTGAAAGCGATAAAGCCGAACAGATGCGCGATGCCATTGCCAGGCAGGCGGCCAGTCGGAAGCCGGCCGCAGACATCATTGCTGAGAACATCATCGAATTGATTGCCAGAACGCAGGAGGCAGGAGTTGGAGCTTGAGCAAACCGCGACTTTGGAAGCAGCTCGATTTGAAGGCAGGAAAATAATGTTCGGGAGATTCAAAAGACTACACTTCGTCGGCATTGGCGGGGCTGGCATGTCCGGTATCGCGGAGATCCTGGCCAACCTTGGGTACGCCATCACCGGCTCAGACTGTACGCCGAGTGGAATCACTGAGTACCTGGAATCTTTAGGGGTGCGTGTCAATGGTGTGCACAGTGCCGAGCAGGTCGAAGGCGCCGATGTGGTCATTATCTCCTCGGCTGTTGGCGATGATAACCCTGAAGTGGTAGAGGCCCGTCGATTGGGTGTGCCGGTTATCAAGCGGGCGGAGATGCTCGGTGAGCTGATGCGTTTGAAATTCGCCATTGGCGTGGCCGGTTCGCACGGTAAGACGACGACAACTTCAATGATCGGTCGTGTGTTGCAGCATGCTCAGTATGATCCAACTCTGGTTGTAGGTGGCATTGTCGCGGAATTGGGCACCGGTGCGGAACTTGGGAGCGGTGATTATCTGGTAGCTGAAGTAGATGAGTATGACCGCTCGATTTTCGCCTCATTCCCGAGCATGGCGGTGGTGTTGAATATCGAACGGGATCACCTTGAGTGCTACGAAGATATGGACGACCTCAGGGGTGCGTTTCTGGCATATGTCAATCGGGTGCCGTTCTATGGATCGGCGATCGTTTCGGCAGACGATCAGAACGTTGCCCTGATCCTACAGCAGATCACACGACCGTACGCGACATTCGGTTTCTCTGCCGGTGCCGACTACCGGGCGGTTGATGTCAAGACGGAAGTCGATCGCTCACTTTTCTCTGTCTACTACCGAGAAGAATTGCTGGGTGAGATAATTCTTTCTGTTCCCGGTAGGCACAATGTGGCCAACGCCCTGGCGGCGGTGGCAGCAGCAACGGAGCTTGGAATCGCATTTGTGACAATTGCCGAAGCACTTGCCGGGTTCCATGGTGTAGGACGGCGGTTCGAGATTGTCGGCGAAGTAAACGATATACTGGTGATTGACGACTACGCTCATCATCCAACCGAGATAGAAGCTACACTGAAAGCTGCGAAAGAGGCGTACGGGCAGCGTATCATTGCCGTTTTCCAACCACACCTGTTCAGTCGCACGCGAGATTTCCTCCAGGAGTTTGCGACGACGCTCGCCGCCGCGGACTGGTGTGTGCTGACCGATATCTTTCCGGCGCGCGAGGAACCAATCCCAGGTCTAACGTCCGAGAATATCAAGGATGAGGCAGCACGGCAGGGCGCGACGCATTTCAGCTATGTCGGTGTCAAGGAGAATGCTGTCGACGAAGTCAAAAGGCGAGCAAAGCCGGGTGATATGGTGATGACAATCGGCGCCGGTTCCATCACTCACATTCGGAATGCGATACTTGAAAGGCTCAAGGAGGGATGATGGTGTTTTCAACCCGATTGAGAATCGCGCTGTTGTCCGTTGTCGTTATTGGCGCGGCAACGATAACCTGGTTTGAGTTTACGGACTGGCACCAACTTGAGGCAGTTACACTGGACGATGAGAACGTGATTGAATGGGAAACTCAAACAGGGTTTTCGGCGGGATCATCGCTGCTGGACCAACCGGTTGCCGACATTGCAGCTACTCTCCTCGAAGACAGGGCCACTGCGAAAGTAGACATAGAGTATGACTTGCCCGGCAGGTTGCACATCAAGACCAATCACTTTGTTCCTGAAGCATTTGTACTGGATAAATCTTCGGGACGGATGCACGGGTTGAATCGCGATGGTCGGGTTGTGCCGCTGGCACCATCTCACGACAACTGGGAACATCCGGTGATGACGGGAGTGGAAGTAGGCGGCTTGTTCCAATACTGCGATGATGCCCGCGTAGTAACTGTAATGCCACAGTTGGAGAAGCTGGCAAATGACAACCTTGATCTGTATCGTCTCATTGAGGAGATCGATCTCGGGACGAGCGAGTTCGTCACGGTGAGAATATCGGGACTGCCATATCAACTGAGAACCGACGCCGGTTCGCTCTACGATCAGGTTTCTGGATTTATTCGCTTTATGGAACGGTTCCAGCCGGACTTGTCGGATGCCAAACAGTTTGATCTGCGCTTTGCCAATATGATTGTCCAGGAATCGAGAGGGAACTGATATGCCCGCCGAAAACATAGTTGCGGCTCTGGATATCGGCACTACCAAAGTGCTTGCCGTGATCGGTGAGATGGACGATCAGGGAGCGATCTATGTCATAGGACACGGCTGGGCGCCTGCTGAGGGACTTCGGCGCGGTGTAGTTGTCGATATGGACAAGACTGTCAGATCCTTTCGCAAGGCAGTCGACGACGCGGAAATGGTCTCCGGAGTGGAAGTAGATCGAGTGACTGTCGGAATAGCCGGGGAACATCTTCGGTCAATCAACAGCACGGGAGTTGTGGCTGTCAGTCGCTCCGACAATGAGATAACTGCCGCCGATGTCGAAAAAGCGATTCAGGCCGCGCGTACGGTCGCCATACCGGTTGACCGTGAGATCATTCACGTGGTGCCACAGGGTTTTAGCGTTGACGACCAGACCGGTATCAAGGACCCGGTCGGCATGTCCGGAGTCCGGCTGGAAGTGGAAGCGCACATTGTGACGGCATCAGTGACGTCTGCCAAGAACATCTACCGGGCGTTGGACCGGTGCCACCTGGGTGTGAATCACGTAGTTCTCGAATCCCTGGCTCTTTCTGAGGTACTACTTACTGAGACTGATCTCGAAGCCGGCTGTGTGTTGCTGGATATTGGCGGCGACATAACCAATCTGTCGATTTTCTACAACGGCGCTATTCGTCATACTGCGATTGTGCCGCTGGGTAGCCGAAACGTCACCAACGACATAGCTATCGGCTTGCGGACATCAGTTACGCAGGCGGAAGAATTGAAGGTAGCGCATGGAGCCACGATGAGTTCTGCGGTAGATCCTACTGAAATGATCTCAGTGGCCGGTGTCGCCGGACGAGCGGAGAAGGAAGTCTCCTGCAGCGTTCTGGCAGCAATCATCGAACCGCGTATGGAGGAAATATACTCACTGGCAGTACGCGAACTAAGGAAAGTAATGTTGGCGGACTCGCTTACCGCCGGAATAGTATTGACCGGAGGAGGAGCACTTCTTCCCGGGACGGTTGAGTTGGCCGAACAGGTATTCGACATGCCGGCCAGGATTGAGAGTGTGAAAGGAATCACACATATCCCGGATGATCTTGGATCGGCAGCTCATGCCGCCGGACTGGGTCTGTTGGCGTATGGCTTCTCCTGCGAACCTGACCAAACCCTGCATCGCGGGGCAGTCAAGTCGTGGTTGAGCAAACTTGAAAACTGGATTACGAAAAGACTATAGAGGACATAGAGACAGTTCAGGAGGAACAAGTAATGGCTGAAAAGAAGCATCAATTCAACTTCGCGCCTGACTTTGTCGGCGTAGCCAACATCAAGGTGGTTGGCGTCGGCGGTGGTGGTGGAAATGCAATCAATCGCATGATTGCTTCGGAACTCAAGGGAGTTGAGTTCGTTGCCATCAACACTGATGCCCAGGTATTGGAACAGAACAAGGCCGAAAAACGCATCCAGATTGGTCGTGGGGTTACGGACGGGCTGGGCGCAGGAGCCAATCCGGAGGTTGGACTGAAGGCTATGGAAGAGAGCCGGGAGGAGATTTCAGAGGAACTGGGCTCCCCCAATCTCGTATTTATCACCGCCGGCATGGGTGGCGGTACCGGTACGGGGGCAGCTCCGATCCTCGCCGAAATTGCCAAACAATCCGGCGCCTTGACCGTGGCCATTGTCACGACACCGTTTCGGTTTGAGGGTAAGAAGCGTATTGAACGTGCCAAAGCCGGGCTGAAAGTTCTGAAATCCAAGGTTGATACACTGATCACTATCCCCAATGAGCGGTTGTTGGAGATTGTTGACAAGAAAACCACTCTGACGGAAGCGTTTGCTACTGCGGACGAAGTCCTCCACCAGGCGACAAAAGGAATTTCCGATCTTATAACGGTGCCCGGTCTCATCAATTGTGACTTCGCTGATGTTCGCACTATCATGCTCGAGATGGGAAATGCCTTGATGGGAACCGGTGCCGGTCACGGCGAGGAGAAAGCCATTGACGCCGCCAGCGAAGCGATTTCCTCACCGTTGCTCGAGAATGTCTCCATTGCCGGTGCCCAGGGAGTATTGATCAACATCACGGGTGGCGAAGATATGACGCTGCACGATGTCAACACCGCAACTTCATTGATTTACGAAGGCGCTGGCGACAACGCCAATATCATTTTCGGTGCTGTCATCGACCCCGGTATGAAAGACCAGATGCGCGTTACCGTGATTGCTACCGGTATTGGCAAGGAAGACGCCAGAGGCGTCGAGAAGGCAGAATCTGAGATCAAGGAAGCGAAGCCTGCCAAGGTTATGTCGTTGTTCCCGGAAGAGATCGTTCAGGAGCCTCCGGCAGAAAACATTGTTCAGGCACCGGTCGCTATGGTAGCTCCTCAGCAGTATCCGGCCACTGTCGGCCCTGCCGAAGGAGGAGATAATGGCAACGGCAACGGGAGATATCACAGAGTGCCGACGTTCTCCGAAGATGATACGGCGGTCCCTGCTTACTTGAGGAGATTGGATAGAAACGGATAGTTGAATAGCCTATAAGCAGCTCTTCGGAGCATTTTACGCACAAAGTATAGAGCGGCAAAAGCCGTACTCTATTTTCTTGGTTCCTCCACTATGCCGCCGGTTTAACTACCCTGCCGGCGGCATTTCCTGCCTCAATCACTGGAGTATCCTTGCCCCAGCATATGGGATTGACCCCTCATATCGAGGACCACGATTGAAATCGCCCTTTCTCATCTGTTGCCCCGCAGTCGGTTACGAATGCAGGTGTTAGGCACGCCGGTTGCAATACCAGCTACAGACAATGCACCCGCTTTAGTAAGGAAGGCAAGGAGGGGCTCATGGAATTTCGTCTTAACACAAACCTTAGTACCGGTCAGGCGGTGCTGGGGATCAACAGCAACCTGTCCAGCATGTTCTCAGCGATGGAGAAACTTGCTTCAGGCAGGAGCATCAACAGTGCTACGGACAGTCCGGCAGGGCTTATCATTTCACAGCAGTTGCAGAGTCAGATCGGATCACTCAACCAGGAGATAGACAACCTTTCATCCAATATCAGCAAGTACGAGACGGTGTCTTCGTCATTGGGTGAGCTCAGAGCGCAAATCTCTGATCTTCGTTCACTTGCAATCGGTGCGGCCAACGAAGGTTTCAACAGTGAGTCTGCCCAGGAGGCCTATGCCACGGCGGCGGACAGCTTGGTGAGCACTTTCAATCGTACGGTCGCCAATGCCTCGTTCAACGGATCCAAGACGCTTGACGGATCTGAGGGTTCGCTGGCGAGTATCAGCGAGATAACAGACGTTGATCTTTCTGATCCAGAGGCCGCTGCTGCCGCAATCGAGACAATTGATGCTGCCGCAAGGGAGATTGATGCCGCCGCTGTTGATGTTGGATCAACTCAGAAATACGAGTTGGAGAGCCGCCGGGCTTCGCTTCAGGTGACCAAAGAGAACCTGACGGCCGCAGAAGCGTCATTGAGTGACACTGATTACGGCGTTGAGATGTCAAATTATGTGGGAAGTATGATCCGTTCCCAGGCAGCGATAGCTATGTTGAGCCATTCGTTGATGAGCGGCAAAAGCGTGGTCAGCCTCTTTGGCAGTTAGCCCTTCCTCCCCTTTACCATAGGATGGTAGTTGTATTGGGCCGCCGGGTAGTGCTTTTCCCGGCGGCCTTATTCATTTCAAGGCAAAAAAAAGGGCCGCCTGAGAGGCGACCCGAAGTACTTTGCAGGATCAGTCTATGCTGCCTCTGGCTTGGGTGGTTTTTTCCTGTTGGTGTTTTTGATCACCTTGCCGGATTTCAGACAGGACGTACATACCGTGACCCGCTTGGGCTTGCCATCGACCAGTGCCCGAACACGCTGTAAATTGGGCATAAATCGCCGTCTGGTAGTGTTATTCGCGTGGGACACATTGTTGCCGAACATCGGCCGTTTCCCGCATATTTCGCATACTTTAGCCATCGTATCTTTCAACTCCTCAACAACAGTAGCTTGTTATACTATACAAGTTTTCGGAAAAGGCAAGCACTTTCTTCAGTTCATTTGATTTTTGGGGTTGAGCCGTGGTGAAAGCAGGTTTCCCGATTATCAGGGCTTGTTGCCAAACAGCCTACGGATTCCCATGACTGCCAGGCAGAGCCTGTAGCCCACCTAACAGGTGGGATCACAGTGGAATCACAAAACCCCACCCGTTAGGTGGGCTACAAAGACGTAATAGAGCTACTTAGGATGGCTCGCACAACAAGCTGTGCGCGACCCAAATGGATAGAAGGGGTTTATCAACAGGCCCCAAAGGGCTTGTTGATAAAGTCCTTTGTTTTGGGTGTTGCATCTTCTAGATTTTTTACATGCAGACAAGACGAGAGCGATTAGGTTTAGAGATGACTTTGTTGCCTTCTTTGGAGGCTATGGTC
>QNAF01000120.1 GCA_003641405.1 Candidatus Zixiibacteriota bacterium
ATGTGGCGGCGCCTTCGTCAACATTTGATGATTCGATTGAATCCGGCGAAGACATCCCGATAGAGGAACGCGCTGAAATCGAGATCACGGAAAGTTTCGGAAAGCGCACCGCTCCCGAAGGCGTCCGGGTTTACTCCCCAGCTTTCGACATAACGCCAAACGAATTGATAATGGGCTTTATCACGGAAGAAGGCATCCGAAAAGGCGGGCGAATAGAGTAGATGAATAAAACCCATGTCCGGTAGCCCACCCAGAGTTTTGTAGTTTTGTAGGTCAGGTTGCTTGCCAACCTGACAAGTCAAGAAACCCGACATTTTCATTAACTGTCACCCTGAGCGGAGCCTGCCCTGAGCCTGACGAAGGGTGAAGCCGTTAAATAGCGCACCATGCTTCGACAAGCTCAGCATGACATTACTACTCTGTGTCCGGCAGATGTTTGTCCTCATCTGTTTTATGATTGCCTCTTTCTGGTCGATAGATATCAATAAGGCTTGATAGGAAGCCGATGTTATGGCCATTAAGAGCAAACGACAACTACGAGCCCTGGCGGCGTTGAACCTCGATCTTTTCGAGGCCGAACCACTCGGTGTGCCCGCTCCGGCCACGCTCTATACCAAGATCAGCGAAGAGGCGGGTCAGGTTACGGCAGCAGTGGCAAGTACCGAAGACGCTCGCCTGTCATCGGACGGCCCGGAGTTGCCCTCGGAAGAGGACTTGTACAGTCTGTTTGATCGCTACAACTGGATGTATTTCGACGGCCGTCTGTCCCGACCGATAATTGAGTACTCTACTCGCATGACTTCGGCAGGTGCCTACCTGCCGTACAAACGACTCATCAGAATAGGTCGCAAGTATCACCAAATTTTCCCTGAAGAGATAAGCGACACTCTCAAACATGAGATGATCCATCTGTTGCACCTGAATCACAGTGCGTCTTTCCGGGCGGAGGCAAAGCGTGTTGGTGCCTCAATCAAAGCCCGGTCTCATCCATCGCTGAGGAAACCGCCTCGGTATGTCTATGTTTGTGAGAATTGCGGGACTGAATACCCGCGCCAGAAAAGGCTTATTATGGCGTCATGCGGGTCATGTTCGCCTAACGGAAAGTATGACGGGCGCTTCAAACTCAAGCTGAAAAGATCGCTCCGACAGCCCGACCGGGTCAATCGGCGGTAGCAGGCTCCAGCTCTACGGGTATCTCTGACATCTTCTCAATCAGAGGGGCACAGGCTTCAAGAGCAGCCAGATTCCCGTCTTCAGTAAATGACCTGATGAGGCGAAGCAGGACCAACGTCGGATGACCTGTACAACTGGAAATGGTACCTTTTGGTGAGACGTTCAGCCCAGCTTTTTTTGCCTGGCTATAGGCCTTCTCCTGGCCAACAGTCTCGGCCTGGACCATGATTGCTTTTTCAAAAAGATATATATAGCTTTCCATTACTTCAACTCCTCAATCTGAGATATTCCCGTTATTAGGGATTATCGGGCATTAACAGGATTTCTGAAGCTGCTTATTGCGGCACTTACCATTTGACAACTCATTGAGGGGGGGGGGTAAGTTACGTGTATTAACATTTGGTCGGTTGACTACGGGTAGTTTGTTATGAGACATATTAAAGGGTTCGTTTTCGGCTTGGCCTTTCTTGCTGTTGGGGCAATCTGGCTGGGATCAGGCGGGTGTAGCAGTAAACCAGTGAGTCCAGATGTTGCTGTCCCCGGTCCCTATGCGACATACTTTGTAGACGACGGCAAAAACGTCTTGCACAGGTATGAACCGGCTACTGGTGTCTTTGATTCTCTCACGGAAGTACCGTTTTCTTACCCGGCGGGTTTCGATATCTCCCCCGACGGGAAAACACTCTACACTTCCGGTCTTGACAGCGTTGTCGCAATCGATATTGAGACACTCTCCCGGAAGTGGACTATGTACCACGAGGGTAGCACCGGCCTTGCGGCATCGCCTGACGGTCGGTTTCTGGCCCTTCAGGGTTCCGATTTGGATATCCTGGAGTTAATCTCCTTGACTGTTGTTTACCACGACACAGATGCGTGCGGTAGTGGCTCATTCTCAGGCGACGGGAGTAAATTCTATGCCATTGCGCAAGGGGGAGTACCGCCTCACAATGATGATCAACACATCTACTGCGCCAACCTTGATAGCAATACGGTGACGAGAACCTGGATTTCTGCAGATGTCGGCTTGTCACAGATGATTCCTTCTGCCGATGGAACTGAATTGTATCTCTACGGAACAACAGACGTTTATCAGTCTCGATTCAGTGTTTACAATGTTGATTCCGCTGCTATCGTCTACTCGGAGTACTTGGAGCCAGGAATGGGACAAATGGATTTGACAGCAGACGGGAAGTACGTGTTCTACACTAACCCCGGCTCCGTTCTTGCCGGAGGACCAGATCCCCCATTTACCATATCAGTATACGAGACGGCAACCCGTCAGAGGATCAAAGAGATCAGCACTGTTGGTGTCTTTGGTGCTGATACAGTTGAGACGAACGGGGTAATCTATGACATAGTCTGTACTCCTGACAGCCGATGGCTCACCGGCATTTCTCCTGCGAGCCGATTCCTGTCAATTGATATCAGAACGCTTGAGGTCATTCATTGGGAGCGGCAACCTCAGAAGTGGTTCTACGGACTACGTTGTCAAGCCAGACCCTGATGGGCATAGAAAGGGGTGTATTACATGAATAAGTTCAAGAGCGTTATTGGAGTAGTCCTGTTCCTAATCAGTATGACGGGGTTGGTGCAGGCGCAACATTGGTATTCTTCCAGTGGGCATTAACAGGATTCCTGAAGTTGCTGCCGGAAGCCGCTTATTGCGGCACTTTCCGCTTGACAACTCCTTGAGGGGGGGGGTAAGTTACGTGTACTAACATGTGGTCAGTTGACCACGGGGAGTTTGTTATGAGACATATTAAAGGGTTCGTTTTCGGCTTGGTCTTTCTTGCTGTTGGGGCAATCTGGCTGGGTAGTAGCGGGTGTAACGCCGACAAACCCACACAGTCCACAGTGCCAAAGGACTATCCGGTCTATTCCTGGGATTGTAATCTTGAGGAAGTTTATCTTGCCTATCATCCTACCACCAATCAGATTGACACATTCCCAGTATCGATTCCCAGGCCCCTTACATGGAATGGGCTGTTTGCTTCGGCAGATGGAGCCAGCCTGTATTTTAGCCTGGGAAGCTCGGTAGCGATTCTGGATCTCGCATCAAATTCTCTGATTGATTCCTTGCCCTACAAAGCTGTGTTAGCCGTATCCCCCGACAACCGGTTGATCGCTGTACGTGACGATCTTGGGTTTTATATTCTCAATACGTCTGACTATTCAGAAGTTTTTCACGATACGGATTTTGTTCTTCAAGGCACTTTCTCCACATCGAGTACCGGTTTCTATGCCAACTGTTACTCAGATGCCGGAGTCCCCAGTCGGTACTACGTCTGCTATGTTGATCTGGCTGATACTCTTTTGCCGGTTGTCAGGGTGCCTTTCGATGACGGAGCATTGATGGAGATCATGCCCTCTCTTGATGAGACCAAGTGGTTTCTCTGTTTAGCATATGAGGAATGTCATACCTATTTTGAGGTCTATGATGTCAGCACAGACTCTATCGTATTTGAAGACGAGATTGGTGCGGGGCTCGGTGAACTCGAAATGTCAGTAGATGGCAGGTACGTGTTCTATGCAACTCCAGGCAGCGATCATGATCTCTGTTTGCCACCTCCTCGGTCAATCAAAGTCTACGATGTGCTCGGGAACAGCATTCACTGCGATATAAGTACCACCGGCGTTTTCGATCCACCTCATGATGACTATGGTGTTCCCGTTGGAAACATGTGTGCTACGCCAGACGGTCGCAGCCTGGTAGCGACTGGTTCCCCAGGGTACTATTTTCTGGTTGTGGACATTGAGAGCATGTCTATTACCCGGTACCTATCGTTGAGTAGTTCGGAGATATACTGTATCACCGGTCAGATCGCACCGTGACAATCAAACAAAAGGGAGCACCGACCACTGGCATGACTAAGAGGATATTAGTGAACTTGGGTCCGTTTAGCAAGGAGGGAGAAATATGTTACTCAAGAAGATCATTATCTGGATGATTCTGGGGCTGACCTTGTCAGTATCAAGTGTATTTGCTCAGTTCTGGCATAGCGTGGATAGCACAGTGCCCCTGGAGATTGATTCTATCAAAGTATCAATCCAATTTGACGATGGTGACTCGAAAAGCGAGCTGCTATCGGCAATCGGCAGGATAGTACAGGAACTGGAGGACGCCGCCACGATCAATGGTTTTGTGGCTTGTTCACTATCAACCGGTTCCAATTATGCAGGTTTTCTGGATTCACTCGATACACTCGAAGGCATTCATCTGGTTGAGCCATACTACTTGGATGTGAGCGGGTATCCGGTTATTCTGGGTCAGGATTTCTGTGTGGCTTTTGATTCCAGCATCAGCCAGCAGACTATTGACAGTATAAACGCCGAGTTCGGAGTTGCAGTTAATTTCAAGTTTGAGGGCATGCCGAACATTTTCGTGCTAAAAAACACCGACTCATCCGGGTATCGCATAGTAGACCTGGCCAACGTCTATCACGATTTGCCGGCAGTACTCTGGGCACATCCCGATTTCGGATCACAAGATGATCTGGACGGCTACATGCTCTGGGACTACTATCATGAATACCAAACACACCTGAAGAAAGTCATTGGAGATTTCAACCAGGCATCTGTCTGGGATTTTGGCGGGCTAACGGATACAATAGATGTTGCAGTCGTTGACCAGGGTCTCTTGACGCATGAGGATCAGCCCGAAAGCCGAATCGTGTTTCCGGGATGGCATCTACCCCAAGGTGATCTGTGTCCAAATTCCGAATACCCATCTGCAGAACCGCTCAAGAATCACGCGCACGGCATGGCCTGTGCTGGCATTATTGGGGCATCTCATTGCACAGACTCGTCGTATGACGATTGGACAGGGGTCATTTCAATGAATCCACACGTTCGGATACATCCGGTGAGAATAGAACATGCATGTAACGACATGGAATTCTCGGATTACGAAAACGCAATAGCTTATGCGGCTGACAGCGCCGATGTCATCTCCAACAGTTGGTCTTTCAAACCGCAATACTGGGACGACGTACCCCTGACGCTGATATATCAGGTTCGCAATGCAACCAACTATGGTCGAGGGGGCAAAGGTTGCGTGGTAGTCTGGGCTGCGGGAAATAGCGGTGAGGATGACGTGGTAGCAAATCCAGCAAGGGACTGTGCAGCCTATTCTCTGGTGGTTGGCGCGGTCGATTCTGTAGATGTCCGCCTGTCCTGGAGCGGTTACGATCCGGGGGATTCACTTGTTGATGTTGTGGCGCCGAGTGCCAAGGCACGTGACTCTGCGGACGTATGGACGTTGGATCTAATGGACACGCTGGGGTACAACAGAGGGCCATGTGACAAGGACATCGGACATACAACTGTATGTGACTGTCCTCCCGGCGGTAATAATGATGTGGATTATAACTGCCAATTCAGCGGTACCTCAGCTGCTTGTCCCGTAGTCGCGGGGGTAGCCTCGCTTCTTCTATCCCGTTGTGACACTTTGTATGCTCGCGAGCAAAGCGTTCTTAACCCTCATAGCATCTATGACAGCAATTCGGTATACCAGATAATCAGGTACTCTGCAGCTAAGGACGTTGGAGACAGCACCACCACTTTGCCTGATGAAGAGTACGGCTGGGGTCGGGTGGACGCCTTTCGGGCGATTCTGTCGATAGCACGGGGGGATATGGATAACAGCGGAGGTGTGATAGATGGAGCGGATCTGAGCAAGCTCATAGACATCCTTTTCATTCATCCCAATAGTGAGGCTTTCCCCAGCCCACTTTTGGCGGACGTGACGTGCGACGGCTGGGTGGATGGCGAAGATCTCAGCCTGTTGATAAACCATCTGTTCATTACATACGAGCCGCTACAGATACCATGCTTCAACTATGAATACTACACACCTTGAGCGTTAGAGTTGGGTAATGCGCAGGGATTTCCCTGTCGACAGCGTCTGCCGTCTGAGCTATATTGGCCTGTATGAGAAACATGCTTATTCTATCGCTGATACTCTGGCTTTGTCTGGTGGGTTCCTCTGTGGCCCAATCTGCCAAAGCTCAGGAGCACTTGGCCTGCATATACTCTCCGCAGGGCAACAAGGTACAGGCTGTTTTCAGCGCGCCGTTTCCACTGCTTGTTGAGACTTCTGCACTTGTATATGATCCGGATGATTCAAGTTTCTTTACGACTGCCGATAAGGGAGAGCCCCATCTCATTCAGTTTCGGCTGGTCAGCGATTCCATTGAGATACTACGGGCAGGTGTAGTACAAGGTCTCGATGGCAATTATGATTTCGAGGGGGTAGAACTGGTCCGTGACAGTCTGGGCTCCAAACTACTGATGATCTCCACGGAACGCTTATGGGAGAAAGATTCGCTCGTCTGTTTTGGTGTGGATACTGACAGTTTTGCCTTGGTTGAGGATCGGAGGTTCCGGATTCTTCCGCTGGGTGCAGGCCGGAATAACAACCTCGAAGGTATCTGTCATGACCCGACGAATGACTGGTATTACGTAGCCAAGGAGCGTGGTCCCTGTGGACTGTACGCCTGGTCGGAGCCTGTCGGGCAGATTGAGATATTCCGTGGATCTGAGTTTGAAATGAGACTCATGCGGTTCCTTTTTGATTCAATGGCCGGTAAGGTGTCAGAGCACCGGCTCGAAAGCCTTGGCTTGGTGTCTCTCTCTGGCCTTGCGTTTGACCGTGAGACAGGTCACTTATTGATGCTAAATCGCTACGGGCGCTCCGTGATCGAACTGGATGTGTATCCCCAGGAAGAGCAGCCTTACCAGATATTATCCGTTCTACCTTTTGAAGGAATCGATTGTGACTTCTTCACTCTGCAGGGCATTTCCGACCGTGATCGCTACGGTCTGGCTGAGGGGTTGGCCGTTTTTGGAAATGGGGATCAGAAAAAACTGGCCATAATCACTGATCCGGGGGCAAATCAGAGACCACATTTGTTTGTTTTCCCATACCTTCGCTGACCACCTAACTTATTGGTACTAAGCACGATGGCTTCGTGGTCGATATTAGTGGAGGGTTGTGTTTCAGTTGATTTGAGTAAAATCTTCTCAAGTAGCTTGACAACAGTGAAGTTGCATGTATATTCGTAGGCTCTTTGGTAAGTGAAACCCCTGATTGGGTTAGATGAAGTATGAAAACGTTTACGTTAAGAATTGATCCAAGCGAAAGAAAGTGGTGGGTCGTAGACCTCAAGGATGTCCGACTGGGACGGGCTGCCGTCCAGATAGCCGATATCCTGAGAGGAAAGAACAAGCCCATATTTTCTCCGCACATTGACAATGGTGACAATGTGATTGCCATTAACGCCGGCAGTTTGAGTTTTACCGGCAAGAAGCTGACTCAGAAGAAGTACTACCGCTATTCGGGATATCCCGGCGGACTTTCTGAGTTGAGCCTTACCGATATGATGATTCGGAGCCCGGAGAGAGTTTTCACGCTGGCCGTCAAGCGGATGCTCCCCAAGAATCGTCTAGCCAGCAAGCAACTTCGGAAACTTCACGTGTATGCAGGTTCTGAACATTGCCATAGTGCACAGAAGCCCGAGAAACTAGAACTTAAGAAGTATACGCGATAGTAGTTTATGGAGCAAAATCAGTTTTCAGCCACAGGTCGTCGTAAGGCCGCAATAGCGCGAGTTCGACTAGTGCCCGGTAAGGGTGGTTTCCTGGTCAATGGCAAACAAGTCATCGACTATTTGACTCGTGAATCACTCGTTGAATATGCACAGCAGCCGCTGTTG
>QNAF01000121.1 GCA_003641405.1 Candidatus Zixiibacteriota bacterium
ACCATCAATATAGCCACACCAGCTCCGGCAATCATGATCTCGTTGATAGGCGAGGCCAGGTGCCGTATGCGGATCATCCGAAGCAGATCGCGGAAGAAGTCCCCGGTAGCTTTGAAGAACTTCCGGGTCTCAAACTTCTCCATCGCGTACGCCTTGACAATCCGGATATTGGAGACGGTCTCTTCCAGCACCGAATTAACATCTGCCATCCTCTCCTGCGTACGCGCTGAATACCGGCGCAATATCTTGCCCATCAGGTAAATGAATCCGAACACCGCCGGAAGAATCACGGAAGCCAGCAGCGTAAGTTTCCATGAAAGTAATATCAGGAACCCTCCCAGAAGAAGGACCGAGAGAGTATCTGTCACTAAGCGGTTGAATCCAAGGTCGACGGTCTCATTCAGCACGATGACGTCGTTGGTCACACGCGATATCAACTGTCCCGTTCTCTGTTTGTGAAAGAAGCTGAGCGACAGTTGCTGGTATTTTTCGAAAAGCCGGTTGCGAAAATCTCGAACAACGGACTGCTGAACAAACGCCATGAAAAAACCCTGAAGGTATAAGAACAGGTTTGACATGCCTGCGACGAATACAATTAGCAGGCAGAAATTGATCAGGGTGTCTTTGCGGTCTGTCCCAGACACAAGATCGTGGACGTTCTCTTTTAAGGCGTTTTTGGTCCGAGCCAGGAAATCAAGACTTTCCCCGACTCTCTCCCCTACCTTTGATTCAACGCTACCGGCAACCTGTTCGACCGTGGACCCGGCACCACCGGGACCCGACACGGAATCACCCGGACCGGAGGCTTCAAAGAGCGTCATCAGCAACGGACCGGCCATCCAGACAAGTGCTGCTGCCATCAGGGCATGGATAGCAGCCGACACTGACGAGACAACAGCGTGTTTCCAATACGGCTTGAGAGCCGAAAATGTGCGACCGTATATGTTCAACCGGTTTCTCCGATTCTAATACAATCGTAAAAGATGCCGAAATCGGCAGCAGAAGTCAACGCCCCGAAAGTTGCGGCTATTCAAGCCTTTGTAGCTGATATCGTAGAACGTGTGTTCGCAACCAGTGAATCTGTTGAATTCATCGGAACCCCGAACTGCTGACGAGGTCATGTTGAGACGATGAAGATGTTACTGCTCAAGTAAACTGACATTAATCGCTGCAGGCGACTATGCGGTCTGTCCTATTTGCGACCTATTGGCGCGTTCATCCAGGAGGGGTTGTTTTTTCTCGCCACGTTTTCGTTCATGGATATCCAAAATCGCTTTTCTTAGCCGAATAGTCCTGGGAGTTACTTCAACCAATTCATCATCTCTGATCCACTCCATCGCCTGCTCCAACGTCATCTTCCGGGGCGCATCAACTGCAACGCCAATGTCTTTTGTTGATGAGCGATGGTTAGTCAGATGTTTCCGTTTGGTCGGGTTACAAGTCATATCCATGTTTCTTGCGTTTTCGCCAACAATCTGACCGGTGTAGATTTGCTCTGTTGGTTCAACAAAGATGACCGACCGTTCTTGAAGTCCTTCCAGGGCATAAGCAGTGGCAACTCCTGTTTCGATACTGACGACAGAGCCTTTGCTTCTTGACACAATATCCCCACGCCATGAGCCATAACCAATGAAGCGGGAGGTCATAATTCCGAGACCACGTGTATCAGTTAGAAACTCCGACCTGTATCCGATCAAACCACGGGTGGGGATCTCATACTCGATACGAATAGTACTGGAACTGGAATTCTCAACTGAAGTTAACTCGCCTTTACGTTTGGCAAGTTTCTCAATGATGATGCCCTGGTGCTGTTCCGGAACATCAATAATAAGCTGTTCCATAGGTTCCAGCACATTATCGTCATCATCAAGATGTGTGATGACTTCCGGACGAGAGATACAAAACTCAAGTCCTTCACGTCGCATTTCTTCAATCAGGATAGCCAAATGGAGTTCGCCGCGTCCTGAAACTTTCACTCCGTCCGGGCGACCGATATCTTCCATTCGAAGCGCAACATTCACCCGAAGTTCTCTTTCGAGCCGTTCTTTCAACTGGCGGAGCATAATCGCTGTGCCATCCCGTCCTGAGAATGGTCCGCTATTGACTATGAAAAACATTGAAAGAGTGGGCTCTTCTATCTCAAGAGGCCTTAGGGCTTCGGTGGCATCTTCACCCCTGCAAAAAGTATCGCCAATGCCGATCTCCGGAGGTCCGGCTAACCAGACTATATCACCGGCAGAAACGTGATCGGCCTCAATCCGTGTCAAGCCGCGCGTAATCCACATATGGTTACACCTGGCTTTAGAAGAAGAATCTAGCTTCCAGCCTTCATCTCGAGATGATGGATCTTTCAGTTTTGTAACCAGGCGAGTGAATTCCTCACCTTTTCTCAAAGTACCTCGAAGAACCCGACCACAACCGATTTGACCGATATAATCACTCCAGTCAAGAGAACTGACCTGCATCAGAAAACCACCCTCCTGATTGCCTCCGGGGGGAGGCACTTCGTCAATGATCATACGAAACAGAGCATCCATTCCTCTATGCTCTTGCTGGCGCAAGTCATTAACAAACCATCCGTCAAGACCGGAACCATAGAGTACCGGGAAATTGGCCTGTTCATCCGTGGCGCCAAGCTCTATAAAGAGATCGAATGTCTTGTTTAGGGCATAATCCGGGCGGGCGTTTGGGCGATCGATTTTATTGACAACGACGATGGGGCGAAGCCCGAGCTTGAGGGCACGCATAAGTACATATCGAGTCTGAGGCATCGGGCCTTCGATGGCATCAACTAACAGCAAAACCGAGTCAACCATAGAGAGCACCCGTTCCACTTCGCCGGAGAAATCAGCGTGACCGGGTGTATCTATGATGTTTATCAGGTAGTCATCCCATGTTACGGTGCAGTGTTTGGAGCGAATGGTTATACCGCGTTCGCGTTCCAATACGTTGTTGTCCATGAGTCGTTCAGCTACGTCTTGATTCTGACGAAAGGTCTGGGTGGCTTTGAACACAGAGTCAATAAGTGTCGTCTTGCCGTGATCAATATGAGCAACAATAGCCAGGTTGCGGATGTGAGAGATATCAGTCATTGCCTAACACCGCCCGCCGCAAACTGCCCGCTTTCCGACCCTGCCGCTTTGAAGTTGTTCTCTTTGAAGTTATCTGTTTTGATTCGGTCTGTTTCCTGGCAAATTTCTTAGGATTACTTTTCTTGAAGCCCCGAGGTTTTGATAATCGCTTTTTTGAAGCTCCCCGTTTCGACGTTTTTTCATCCCATGAGTGCTCGTTGGCTGAATTCAATGGACCGGCCTGGTCCATAAGGCGTCTCACCGAAGGCAGGTTTGGTAGAGTCGAGATAGCCAGTTTGGTTTTCATGAATCTTTCAATACTACCGATAGATCTTCTCTGCTCGGTAGTCGCAAAAGAAATGGCGTGGCCGGTTTTCCCGGCCCGACCGGTGCGACCGATACGATGGACGTAATCTTCTGAATTAGCCGGCATGTCGTAGTTGACCACCAGTTCAATTCCGGAAACATCGATTCCACGAGCGGCAATATCAGTGGCTATGAGGATCTGAAATTGGCCCCGCTTGAATCCTTCCAAAGCACGCTGCCGCTGTCCCTGACTTCGATTGGAGTGAATTTCAGCCGCGGCAAAACCCATGTCATTTACTCTGGAGGTAAGCTTGCTGGCCATCCGTTTGGTTCGGGTGAAAACAAGTACCGGGCCGGGACATTGTTTGAGCCGGACGGCTAAGAGTCGGCTTTTATCTCGGTTTTCGATGAGGAACATTTCATGACTAACCTCAATCGGGGTTTCCCCGGAACGACTGATTTCAATGCGGGTCGGATCGTCCATTAGTCTCTTAGCCATAGCCTCAATTCCTTTGGGCATGGTTGCAGAGAACAGCATCGTTTGACGCTCATCAGGGATTGACTTCATTATCTTTTTGATGTCGGGAGCGAACCCCATATCGAGCATCCGGTCGCCCTCGTCCAATATTAGGACCTCAGTATTTGAAAGATCGACACTTCCTCTTTGGATGTGATCCATGAGCCTTCCGGGGGTGGCAATGATAATACGGGGATTCTTCTTAAGAGCCTTGCGCTGCAAAGTCATCGAGGCTCCCCCAATCAAGACTGCCGAACGTATACGTACTGAGCGGCTAATGATCTGAAGTGATTCATCTACCTGAATCGCCAACTCACGAGTCGGGACTATGACAAGTCCGCCGCCTCTTTTGGTTCTCGACAAACGCTGCAGCATTGGAATTCCAAAGGCCAGGGTCTTGCCGGAGCCAGTCTTAGCAGTTGCGAGAATGTCATCTCCTTGCAGGCCAAGAGGTATCGCTTCTTTTTGGATAGGGGTCGGGTTCTTGAAGTTAAGTTGATTGATACCCTTTAGCAGGGCTGGGGCAATACCCAAGTCACAAAATCCCTGGCTCGGCCGTTTGGTCGTTTCGCTATTTCTTCCACTATGGCTATGTAAAGCAGTGTCATGTAATCGTTGATCTAAGTTCAAGTAGTTCTCTCTAAGGTGTAAAGTTATGACGGGAGGATTTGCTGTCGAGGCAATAAACTCGTAAATCAATAATTGTCAAGGAAAAGAATAAATATGGGGAGGCCCGGGAGGCCCCCTGTTGATTGACTGCAATTTGATCGGATCGGGGCCACTTGGTATCCAGGTAACGGATTCGGGAACCCAGGCACTCTCGGAGTGGCTGGTTCCAACCTACAAGTTCTGATCTACGGTTCTAACGGCAGATGTGAACATCTGCCGGGCACGGGAATAGGTATCAGGTTGCAAGCGACCTGACCTACTTTGACTGCAGAGGCCGCTTAGTTCTCTTCACTGGCCAGCAGATTCTCGCTGCTGATATGGAGCTTATCGAAGCTATCAGACGAAATCACGTAATACCACTTTGCAAAACGTTCGTTGAGAGAGCTTGAAACTGCTCGACCGTTGTCCTGCTTCCATCGCCACTGGTCCAGCGTGGCTTGTTTCTGCTTGTTCTCTTTGTCCGCATCAGTCAACAGGGAATCCGGTTTGGTTAGGAATTCAGTTGATGATGGTCCGGGCGGCTTATCGAAGTAGTTCTCCTTGAAATCTGTTGTGACGAACAAATAACGATTCACCGCATTGGCAGATTCACTCTGAATATCCTCGTCATCGGATGAAAGACCAGCCGTAACAGCCATCCCCGATCCGTAGAGCACCTCACCAAATCGCAGCGTGTAGATAACACCTTCATTTGTATGCACTTTGATTTCACCCTCGTTGGACAGAAGCTGTCCATCTTGCGAGAAATAAAACCCTTTGCTTCGAAGCGACATCATGTCCGCCTGTGATATCTGCAGATTTCCATCCCCTTTCTGTAGGCGAACAGTCAGACCCTCCGGCTTGGGACGCACGCCGACAATACTGAGATTCGCAAGAGAGTCGAGCACCTCTTCTATCTTCGCAGAATCCAGTGGTTTATTTCCACTGTTGGGCGACATTGTCCACTCACCATCCCTGAGCCTGAGAGTTAGAGTACCACGTTGCTCAACTGAGAGTGTTCTCTCGTTGATTGAGTAATCGTTGAGAACAATCTTTTCGATCCTGGGTTTCTTGATTTCGAGCAGGTTAGTCTCTATCCAGTCACCGAACCGAGTTGAGATATCAATATTAACACGCGAAGCATAAACCCGGTTCTGTCCGGGCACCCGTACAAAACGAAACCCCTCACGTTCAGGAACTTCGTAGCCAAAAATGAAATCAGCCAGGACCTCGTCGCCTTCAGACTTCAGTGAAACGCGACTCCCCCTGCCGGATAAGCCGGCTGTGGATTCGTCGAGAGGATCGACTACCCCGCAGCTCTCGTGATCGGCAACATTACTTGTGCGGAAATCGTCCTTCTTGATGTCGATCATACCAGCCGCTGTTTGTGCAAGCCTATCTTTTCCATCAGCAGGGTAGTCGTGATGTGATGGAATCGTCCAGCGATCCCCCTTGAAAGTTACTTTGAACGGAGTCGTTGTACCGGAGGCCTCATCGTATCCCACAACTTCCAGTGTGGTAGCTTCGTTGGGGTCAGAGAACTCCGGATAGAATGCTTCTCCCTGATCAAGAAACGCGTCAGGTGTAATCCGCTTTGGGGCGACAACAAAAGCCAACAGGGCAAGGATAACAGCCGCTGAGGCAAACAGTAGTGTTTTTCTTGATTCACTCATGGTTAGCTCCTCAACCTCCTGACCGCGGCAGCCCCTTCTCGTTCCCGCCTTCGGCGCTTAATGAATGTAACAACCCCGATTATAAACACCGGAACAGGCGGCAGAGCCACCGCCAGTATCTTTATTCGACTTTGTATCTGTCGAATAGCAACCTCCATATTCTCACGGCTTGCCTGAATCGTCGCTTCTTTCTGGGCTTCGATGTTTGCCTTAACAACTTCAAAACGCCGTTGTTCGACTTCCTGCAGGTTGCGTGTCATTATCTGCTTGGCCTGCTCGTCGAGATCGGCGCGGTTACGCACTTCTGCGACTCTTTCGTCAAGATGGCGCTGAGCATCGGCAAGAGCTTCCTGCGCTTCCGTCTCAGCCTGTTTCTCATCGTTCATTCGTCGTTCGACGTAGTCTTTGGTACGTGCTTCCACTTTCTCAAGGGTGCGATGCCTGATGCGTTTCTTTCGCAACTGCACAAAGGACTCGTCACCTACCAGAATGTCCATGCAATTGAGCACAAACGTCACGTTGTCAAAACTAATCGCACCCATCATGCCTGTTTCACGCAGCATGAAAAATTGTTGCGAGATCATGTCTACGTCTGAGATGACTATAGCGTTGACCTGCCTTGTGGAAGTGTCGCCAGCATCGTTGGCTGCGCCAGCTTCTACCTGGCTGGTGTCGGCAGCGTCGACTCCGGATATGCGCGCAGCAAGAATGTAGGATTCGCCGGTTGGTGTGCGGCGGGGATTACGATTGATAGTCATACCAAAGAAACTGCGTTGCATGATCTGGTCCCAACGGAGCTGACCGGATACTCGACCACTACGCATAAGCGGCTCGAATTGGAATGGAGAAGCCGCCGACTCAAAAATGAATCCCGGATAGAGCGCCACGACTTCCTGTAAACCGGCACTTGCTGCATTAAGGTCATTGAAAGCACTGCTTGATTCGTTCCCCTGGCCCACGAATACGATTTCCGGAGGAATAGCTCCAAGGTCCGGATGTGGGTTATGCGTATCCCAGACTATTTGCTGAGGATCCCACCTGACCCCGATAGCATCAAGCATTTTGACGATATCACCCTTGGGATCAGGTTGCGGCTGCTGATTTTGCATGAACGGGTTTTTCTGGGCTCCTGCCGGCACCAGAGGGGAAAGAGCAGGGTCCACCATCGGTAGCGGATCGATCAGGAGAAGCGTCGGGTTCCCATTCTCGATGTAATCCTGAAGATTATCTAACTGTGGTTGAGGAAGCGATGACGGAAGGACAACGAGAAGACCGTCGAGTTCTTCAGTGATGGGTTCATCCGGCCTGACATCGCGCACTTCGTACTGCTTTTTCAGTTCTTCCACGACCCCCCAGGGCGGTGAAGATCGCATGGTGGTGTAGTCAAAGCCTCCGGAGATCTTCGCCTCGGTGGCAAGAACACCGATAGTTTTGCGCTGCGTCTTGGCAGCTACCCGAATGGAACGAACCAACTCGTACTCAACGGGCAATCCCCTATCAAAAAACGGAATTACTTCCTCAGCGGCACCGCTCGTGAAGGCCAGCCCCATAAACACCTGGGCAGTGCTCGTCCGAGCGCTCTGCGAGGTCATTACTTCGCGTGGTG
>QNAF01000122.1 GCA_003641405.1 Candidatus Zixiibacteriota bacterium
ACATAAACTTCTTCGGTGGCTTTGACGCCACATTCAACTACAACCTGGCGCTCCTGTTCGAATACGATGCCGCCCTGAACGATGATCGTGGTGATTATCCGGATATCACGGGCAAGGGCCGCGGCTACCTGAATATGTCGATCAAGTGGTTGTTTGCCAGGAATCTTGAGCTTGAGTTCATTCTGAAAGACCTGTTAGTCAATCGGCGCGGCGAAGGGGTCACTTTCCAGCGCGGCGTACGGATGATGTATATCGACAACTTTTAGACTGAGATATCCGATTGAAGAAAGAGGGTAACTACATACCGAACTTGCGCCAGCGAGCGATTACATGTTCAACGAAATCGCCGACTTCCTTTATGACCCTGGCGTGGTACTTCCGAGATTTCTCAATATCAAAATCCGGATAGCCCTCACCCTCTTTGTAGAGTAATATCGTACCCGGTACCGGGTAAACATCTGCTCCTGACCGGAAATAGTAAGCAAACTCAGGATCGTGCTGCTCTTCGTTGACAAACGTCGGATTGACAGTCTGCACCATAGCTGACTCATCCGTACCTCCATGTCCACCCATGTGACCATAGAACTCCCGGGTCAAGTTTCCGCAGAGATCCCACCAGTGAATCACAGCAATGTTCTTCTGCATTTTGGCGTGGAACTCATACGCTGCCGCCTTGAGGGCGCTATTATTGCCACCATGCCCATTGAGTACGATGACATTGCGAAATCCTGTCTGCGCGAATGAGTTCAGAATGTCACTCACGAACGCCTGCCATGTCTCCGGCTTGATCGTCGAACCGCCATTGTAACGCCGCAACGACCTGGAGATCCCATAACTTACAGTCGGTGCAATCAGTGCATTGAGCCTGTCGGCGATGCCTTCGGCAATCGATCCGGGAATGAAATTGTCAGTACCCAGACAGGCAGAACCGTGGGCTTCCACTGTTCCCACCGGCAGGAGAATAGTGTCTATGTCAGAGGGAACAAGGTCTCTCACTTGCAGCCAGTTGAGCCGTTGAAGATGTCTTTCCATTAGGCTTCCAGCTTGGAGATAAGGCGCTCCATGACAAGTTCCGTCTCACGCGCGGTGATCTCGTCACCTTCAAAGCGAAATTGATTTATGTCGCGCGCCATCATCTCAAGGTCTTCCGAGTTCTCTACAGTATACCAAATCTCCAGCTCCGACCAACTCAACTCTTTGGCCGTGAAGGCACTTGCCACTTCCGAGTAGATGGCGGCCGATTTCCAGTCGAAATCCGATAGCTGTATGCGATAGGAGCCGGACATTCCAACAATATAGTATCTTCCCTCAGGAGTAGGTCCAAAGATGGCGTCAGATTGCTCAAGCATCCTCAGCGCGGTTTCAAACATCGAGGCCGTGACAGTTGGCGTACGACTGCCGATGACCAGCACATTGTCATAGCCATTCCCAAAACAGTCCTGGAAGACCTTCTCTATTCTGATTCCCCACCGTTCCTGTTCAAGCTTATGCGTAGAGAAGCGGGACTCGAAGTCTTCGATCTTCTTCTTACTCAGTTTACTGGCAACGTATTCCCTTACGATCTTGACCAGGTGCTGTCTCTCCGAATCGTTGATATAGTACAAACGCAGGTCCGCTCCAGCAACCTTCAAGGCGTTGCGGATAGAGTCTGTAATGAATGCCTGATGAAGAAACCGCAGATCGTCTCCGGTAACAGCCCCAAAATCCATTTTGGAACCATCTTCTGTTGGTTCTTGAATGCAGACTGCGATTACAGATTTTGTTTTCTTTTTCGGTGTCATAATATCCAGCCGGTGTTACTTATCATCTGCCAGACAATATATGTTTGCCCTATTTTAACGTCAAGTCACGCTGGAAGAAAAACGAAAACAGCCAGAGATGTTGAGATGACAGACTTGTTGATGAATCCCATAGCAGTGTTGTGTCGGGTCCTGATTTCCCGCCTGGGCGGGAGATTGTGACCTGACACGTAACATTATGCCACAGAATGGAGTCAGGTCTCATCCCACCTCTGGCGGGAAAGGATCTGACTCAACTCAGGAGGATGATCTCTGTGTTCCACATCTGCCGGATGATGCGGCGCATGTGGGCATACGCCGCCCACTATCTATCAGTTTGTCAACAACCTGTTAGATGTCTTGAGATAAACCCCCTGCATACATCAGCCCAAATTGAACCCGTTGATGCCAGAAGTGTATGCTGTTGGCTCCAAGTCATTGCAGTTGGCGCATTTCGGCAATCATCGTCTCAGGCTTCACGACACCCTGCAACATGCGTTGTACTCGTCCCTGCGAATCCAGAAGCAGAGTAGTCGGCAGAGAATATTGACTCAGACCAAAGCGTTCCTTGAAATCCAAAGTGGTCGGCGAATCTGCTGTCTCCAACTGAATCTTGATGGTGACAAAGCGTTCAGCTTCAGTGGCAACGTCGGGGTCGCCGAATGTTTTCTTATCCAAAACTCGACAGTTGATGCACCATGTAGCCCACGTATCAATCAGTACCGGCTTGCCCTCAGCCTTTGCCCGCGCCAGGCCCTTCTCCAAGTCGGTTTCCCATTTGATTAACTCTGAGTTGTGAGCCGACACACTGGTGCCAGTCGGAAACCACTGTGAAACCGGTGGCAGAATAAACCCTTCGGTCAACACAGTCCCGACAAAGAGGTAGGTTCCAGTCAGGAGTGCAATGATCCCCAGATACTTCTTGAGACGAACAAAGAAGCCGGCTTCCATCGAAATCCGATCGATTCCGCCGCCAAATACTCCAAAAGCCAACAAGACCAGAGCTGTCAAGATTGCGGTTGTGACCGGAGAAATGACAGTGCGTACGAAGTACAGGGCCATTAGCAACAGCACAAAGCCAAAGAACTTCTTGACCGTTTCCATCCATGCTCCCGAGTTCGGAAGCTTATTGATAGCCGACGAAAACGTTCCTATGATCATGAACAATGTGCCCAATCCGAGAGCAAATACAAACAGAATCAGAAAACCAAAATAGGGCGATCCACTGGTAGCTACGTACATAAGTATTCCGGCAACAAACGGTCCTACACACGGCGAAACCACAAGGGCCGCAACTATGCCGAGGACGATGGCCCCGACTACACCGCCGCTTTTCCGGGTTGTCCCAAGTTTCTGTCTGATAAACAGCGGCACCTGGAGTTCGTAAAGCCCAAACATTGAAAGCGAGAATATCACGAAAACAACGGCAATACTCACAACGACAATCGGATTGGCCAGCCAGGCACCAAAAACACCCCCGACCAATGATACGACCAAACCCATCAATCCGTAGACAACCGCCATGGAACCGACATAGAACAGGGACATCACGAATCCCTTACCCACGGACCGTTGCTGACCTGCGAAAATACTCACCGTAATCGGTATCATAGGATAGGTACAGGGCGAAAACGATAATAGCAGTCCCATGACGAAGGCCACGCCCAGTGCCATAAGGTAACCCCAGAAGCCATACTCATCGATCAGTCGCTGCAGATCAGAGTCGAGTTCACCACTTTTTCCTGTAGCCTGCCCCTGATCGATAGGAACATCGAGAGCCCCGAATATCTCTTCGTTGATCGGGGTACCCTCATGGCCTATCGTCACTTCCAGCTGCGCTTCAATCGTTTGGGGAGGCAGGCACGAAACATCGTTGCAGGACTGCGAGGTAAAACTGATTGGGATCGTGTACTCACCATCCGCAACGTCTTCGGCTACCTTCACCTGAAATGAAATTGCGACCTCACCATGGTAGACCGAGGTCACTTCATCCGCCAGAACAGCATCGCCTGCGCGCGGATAAGTGATACTGTACGGGATTAGCCCGCCAACAGTGTCCACCGACAAGTTGGCAGGGATTAGATAGTCCTGGTATGGCTTGGCCGAATTGATGTGCCAATCAGAGGCAATGGAGACGACTGCCGCCGCAACATAGCTCTTCCCTGCTTCTGCTGATGAGGTTGAGAAAACGGCGGACAGACCCACCAACTGCGGCTCATCCTGCTCGGGAATGTCTGCTCCAAGTGAAAAGACATCGGTGCCCACGCTGGTCCCGGCAATCCCGAAGAGGATTGCCACCTGGAAGATCAAGAGCAGTCGCAGGTTGCTCCGGCTGAATACGGTGTTCATCGTCTGGTCTCCATTTACTCCACACTTGTCAATCAGAGTCCCGCTCCCGCACTACTACGGCCTCACCCGGCTGAGCATCGTCGTACGACACAACCGAGTGTTCAGATCGGGATACTAGCAGAACTGAATGTATATAACAACCGAAGGGCAGGAAAGTTCTTTTGAGTTACGATTTCTTGCGCGTACGCTTGACGATTTCGTCTCGGATAAGCCCCAGGAGCTTGTCCTCATCGATTTTGTCGATGATCATCCGAGCGACCTTGTCAGCCAGTTCTCGAGCAAACTGTCGTGTAAACAAGCTGATTTGCTGAGGAGTGATTCTCTCCAGCTCTTCATCCCAGGACAGATTTGGAGCATTGTCCGGGCTTTTCGATTCCGGCTCTTGGACAGTAATACTCTCGACTTCGCTGGTACGTAGCTGCTCAATTTCCTTTTTGAAGTCGTCAATAAACTTCTCTACTCCACCGCCTGATTTCGAGTCTGCTACACCTGCTGATGCCTTTGTCGTTGGTGGTCCGGAGATCGGGTCAACAGTCGCGGACGGGTCCGTTATAGTAAGCTTGCCTGATTCAGCCATATCCTTGGTGTTATTGGACAGCGCTTGTGCTGGACTACCAGGAGCTTCATTATCCTGCTTGATGCTATTAACAAACCAATCGTAGTCATGAGAACAAGCCTCTTGCTCATCTGACTCTCCCTGAGTCATTCCAAACTGGTCATCCAGGATATCCAGTTTGCCAGTACCTTCCACAGGCTTGGGCGATTTCTTCTCCGTAGGTATCTCGATTGGACCGGATCCCTCCACGATGAGCTGTGATTCAATCCCCGTGGAATCTGTTGAGTCGCCATCAGAATCTGAAAACTGTCCCGAACCAACCATCTCTCCGGCTGATGCTGGTCTGGGCTTCTTGGAGGAGATGAACGTCTTGTCCATCACTTCCGAATCAGTGACGTCGAGCTTATCTATACCAAGCGCCGCATCCAGGAAACTGTCGTCTATATCGGCACTCCCAGGCGATTGGGCTGCAAGCGCAGGAGCCGAATCCGCCTGACCGAGAAACACGCTCACCTTCTGAAGAAAATCCTTCGGATCAAACGGCCTCGGTACGATGACTTCGTCGGGGAAATCCAGATTGCTCTTGTCCGCAGGCTCAAACAACAACAACGGCATACTGCCCATATTGGAATCATCTCGAATTTCTTCGTAGTAGGGCATCTCCCCTGCACCCTTGAGATCGGCACCAATGATGATAAGATCGGGACGAGAATGCTTGATAACCTCCCGCGCCTCTTCTGTCGTGCCAACTGCGATTACATCAAAGCCGTTCTGACGAAGAACTGATTCGGCCACCATTCGCATGGTATCAGTCGGCTCGGCTACTAAGACTCTGCGATGCATATGCTAAGGCTACCTCCTCGGTTTGTCTTCCTGCCTGGTTAGCTCTGATGAAGCTTGCTCCAGAAACTCGCGATCATCTTTGCTGATGTTTTCGATTCCGACAGCGTTTATCTTGTCCAATATGGCATCGACTCGCTTCATTACATCTTCTGCCTCGTGTCGCCTCTTATTAAGCTTAGCAGTTTGCCGTTTGTACCGCAAGTTTTTTAGTCTCTTGCCGAAAGCAAACCAGCGCCAGTCGATTTTCAAAAACACCAGCGCAGACAAAGCGCCGCCAAGATGAGCCATGTGAGCAGTGTTGCCACCGGAGAAGAGGACCCCAAGCAACATCATACCGGGGATCGCCCATTTGACCTTGACCGGAAACAGAAAATAAATGTACAGCAAACGGTTGGGGAACATCAGCCAATACGCCGTAAGGAGACCATAGATTGCTCCGGAAGCGCCAATTACAGGTATCTGCTGAGATGAATGAACAGCAAGAGTCAGCGCTGCCGCCGATAGTCCACACATGAAATAAAAGCGAGCAAATCTCTTGCTCTTCCAGGTATGCTCAATCTCGGTTCCAAACATCCAGAGCACGAACATATTGAAAATGAGATGCAGGGGGGAACTCGTAGAGTGCAGGAACATGTAAGTGAATAGCTGATACAATAGATTGGGGAACTCAGAAAAAAACAGGGCTGGCGTTAACCCAAGTGCCGGCGTCAGATCCCTGATTACATACTGAAGGAGAAACACCCCACCGTTGATGATGAGCATCCACTTGATGAAGGGTGAGATGGTCCCGGGACCAAACCCGACCCGTCTCCCCATAGAAGGTCTCTGGCGTTCGAAATAGCTCATATCATCCCAGTTATCGGCAGGTGCACATGGGCAATTAGCTGCTCGGATCGAACAAATAGGATAAGTGCCGGATCAATCACCCCAAAACAACAGTCCATGTCAGCAGTCACCGGGTAAACGCCCTGAGACTGGGAGCGAAGAGAGTCGCAATATACGATCCTGCCTTAGGACAGCACCTTATCCAGTCGGCTCAGCATTTGTGATTTGGTCAGGGCTCCAACGACCTGATCGACAAGTTCACCATTCTTAAAGAAAAGAAGTGTCGGTATTGACATTACGTTGTATTTACCGGCAGTTTTGGCGTTGGAATCAACGTCGAGCTTGGCTACTACCAGCTTGTCGGCCATCTCCTCGGCAACTTCTTCCAGCATTGGAGCAATCATCTTGCACGGACCGCACCAGGTCGCCCATAGATCGACCACGACCGGCTTGTCCGCCTGCAGAACCTGAGTCTCAAAAGTGTCGTCTGTAATCTCGATCGGTTTGCTCATAGCTTTTCCTTCTATCTCGACAATTCATTTATTTGTACATCTTCAACACGGAAACTTTATTCCGGTTCCCCTCTGGATGCTGAATAGCCTTATACCGGATCAGTTTCTGACCACAGCACCCGGAAACACCACGTGCTAATATAGTGCCGATATGACCGTACTTGCAAACAGAAAACATGGCTATAATACGCCCGGACCAGGATTGGCTCTCTTTGAGATCGGGCTTGTTGAAAAAGTCCTCTCCCTAAGTTGAGTCAGGTCCTTTCCCGCCGAAGGCGGGATGAGACCTGACTCTATTCTGTGACATGATGTAACGTGACAGGTCACTGCGTGTCGGGTCATAATCTCCCGCCCAAGCGGGAAATCAGGACCCAACACAACGCTACTATGGGGTTTATCAACAAGCCTCATCGGTTTGTCTTGGCCACCCTGCTACCAGTCATTATATTGTCTCCTTCTGGAAAGGAATCGGAATGAGGCTTTTACTGCAAAGAACAACTGGTACAGAAGTCTTGATTGACGATCAGGTGCATAGCTCCACAGGCCCCGGACTGCTGGTCCTCTTTGGTACCAAGACCGGCGACAAGGAAGAATCCTGTGCGGTATTGGCAGACAAGACTACGAATCTAAGAGTATTTGAAGATGAAGCTTCCAAGATGAACCTGTCAGCCATTGATGTCGGGGCAGAAATAACGATCGTCTCCCAGTTCACCCTCTATGCCGACACCCACAAGGGCCGCCGTCCTGCCTTTACTGCCGCCATGGAGCCTGTCGAGGCGAAATATCTCTACGAGCGCTTCATTACACTGGTTTCACAGAGTGGCTTGGTGACACGCTCCGGACAATTCGGAGCTAAGATGGAAATCAAGTTCACCAATCACGGACCCGTGACAATCCTGCTGGAACATGATTCATAGAGCACTTCATGAAC